>JAUHWN010000143.1 GCA_030424665.1 Bdellovibrionia bacterium
CTTCTAAAAAGTCGAATTGGTAAAGAATATCCACCGTGGTACGCAAAGACCCTTTACTACATGGGCGCAACGAGCCTAGGGACACTTGACCCCAATGAATTTGAAGAGCAATTGAAACCAATGCGATCCTCACAGAAATATTTACTCATGGCTGTAGAGACAGGTGGAATATCGTGGTCTCGACAAGCTGTAGAGCAAATAATTCAGTCCTATAAAAATTTGCTGAAACTGATTAAAAATTTACCGCAAAAAAACTTAAAAGATACGGGGCTTGCAAAGAAAATAAAGGTGGACCGACAGATAGATATGTCTATCAAAGCTAAAACCCTATTAGATGAGCTACAGTCGATGAAACTGGTAGAGAATGAACTAACAGGAGATTTATTTTCGCGTCTCGAAAAAATTGAAACAGATTTTGATTCTTTTATTTATTCTCGTGGTATGGATACTGAGTTGACCGATGAAGCAAAAAGGAATCGACGTAAAGTGAGGACAATTGATCCGAATCCCATACTCGAAGAAGAGTCTGAAGATCCAAACCTATAGAGGTTAGAAATGACAGCATACATCAAGAGAGTTCAAAGGGGCTTTAAGGTTCCAATTAATGGTTTAAATCTCATTAAAAGAGATCCCAAATTAATAAAGTTCATCGCGATCCCTCTATTAATTAACTTTTTTTTATTCGTAGGAGGACTTTTCTACATCACTAGCGAAGTGGGAGAACTCATTAATAGTTTTATGACGGGGCTCAAAGAGTATAGTGAAACCCTATATTCGGTTTCTTATTACTTTGTCGTCGTCTTAGCTTGGATCGCCCTGACCGGAATTTTAGTTCTTGTCGTTTATTTAATCGCCTCAATACTTGCAGCTCCATTTTATTCTCTTCTTGCAGAAAGAACCTGGGTTAATATTAATCCACGAATCGATAAAAAGTTTAACTTTGCTCAGTTCCTAAAGACGGCACTGAGAATGATGATGATTTCTCTCGGAAAGGCCGCTGTATTACTCATTGTTTCAGTAGCTGTTTTCGTAATTAGTTTTATTCCCGGACTCAATTTTATAGCCATTTATGTCGCTTATATAATAATCGCCTTTGATTGCTCTGATTATGTACTCGAAGTTAAAGAGCTTGGCCTGGGTGAAAGGTTTTCATATCTGCGAAAGTATTTGCCAGAATACTCAGGTGCTGCCTTAATACTCGGGGCCTTTAGTTTTATTCCTGGTCTAATCTTTTTAGCTATTCCTTTTACGATAGCTGGAATGGCCCAAATGATATATGAGCTAGAAGAAAGTGGGAGCTAAATTTGTTTCAAGAAGAATTTCATAAGACACTTGTTAGTAAGTTAGATCAAATTGGACCATGGTTTCAAGAAAGAAGAGAGGGGTTGTACTTACCCTTTTATGCCAGCTTTGACATGCGGGATTCTGGAGCTAAGATTTCTAATGTTGATGCCAATATCTACCCAGCGGGATTTAATAATATTTGCCAAGTCGATAAAGAAAATGCTGTTGAATTGGCGAAGATGTATATTTCTGAGCGCTATTCGAGTCGTGAAATAAAAAATATTATAATTCTTACCGAAGAACATACTAACAATCCCTATTACTGGGAAAATGTACATGCCATCGGTAGTATCCTGACAGAAGCGGGTTTTGAGGTCCGGTTTTCTATGCCTAAAGTTTTGGACTCGAACCCATTAGCAGTGCAGACTTCATCTGGGATGAATCTTGATGTTTATTCGGCAGAGCTAACTGGAGATGACTTAAGTGTTAAGGGATTTAAGGCCGACTTAGTTATAAGCAACAACGATTTTTCAAATTCCTATGAGGAATTTTTCTCAGGGCACAATATTGCGATTAATCCATCTAGAGAGCTTGGTTGGTATCAACGTAAGAAATCAAATTATTTTTTAGAGTACAATAAGCTGGCAACAGAATTTGCCGAATTTCTTGGAATTGATCCCTGGCAGATTACCATCCAAACTCAATTGTTTTCTGATTTCGATGTAAATTCTGAAGAGAGTCGAGCTGCTTTAGCTGACAAAGTGGAAACCCAGCTCAATCTGATGCGGGAAGAATATAAAAGAAGAAACATTAGTGAAGACCCAGTCGTTTTCATCAAGAATAACGCTGGAACCTATGGCCTTGGAGTGATTCAAGCGAGTTCTGGCGAAGAAGTTTTGAAGTGGAATTATAAATCAAAGAAAAAAATGAAAGCGGCCAAGGGTGGTAGAAATATTGAAGAGCTGATTATCCAGGAGGGGATTCCCACTTCATTAATTACTGGTGATGAGTCTGCTGAACCGGCGCTTTACATGATCGGGTGTCAGCTAGCGGGTGGATTTCTACGGACTCACAATAAGAAGGGGCCTAACGAGAGCTTGAATAGTCCAGGTGCCGTTTATAAGAGACTTTGCGTTTCGGACCTTGAAATTGACGTCGAAGGAAAGCCTCTGGAGAATGTTTACGGCTGGATCGCGAAACTTGGAATGCTCGCCATTGGTAGGGAAACCCAAGGAATGAAGGCTACTTACAGGGATTAATAGCCCTACTAAGGTCTTTTTATGGTTTTGGAAGGCAGAGTCTCAACTTGAATCAATAATTTTCCGATATAATGTGTGAAGGCAAGAAGGAGCTTTATTTGCGCACGTCTCACATCTTTCCCATAGCACTATTTTTTGGTTTCTTTGTACTTGGATTCTCTACAATTGGAGACCTATTTTCTCAGCCTTATGAGGTCGTCAAAGTAAGTGTTGATGATCGGTTTCCGGCCGCTTTTAGAAGTGGTTTAGATCTCAATAAAGCAACTAAAGAGCCCCTTAAATTGGCGCTAAAAGATCAGTTTCTTGAAAAAGCAGCTATCAATAACACGATGGATTTCGCTAAAATCCAGTTTAGCCAGTTTGCAGAAGTCGATACTAAGGGAAAGAAAAACCTTTCTTGCCTAGTTTACGATAGAGTTGTGGTTACATTCGAAGCCGAAGGAGTTGCTTCGGGTGGAGTTAAGCCGCAATTAGAAATTGAGTCTCTTTGCAGTTTCAAGGGTAATGACATTACTCAAATGAACGAAATCAAGGTGCCGGTAGCCGCTTTGTTGGGGCAGGACTCTAAGAGCCAAGAGTATACATTCGCAGAATCTCCAGGTGTAGTTTTTAGAATGAAATACGCCCTAGGAGATTGGCCAAAATCATGGTTTCTAAAGAAGGTTGAATTCAAGTCTCCTCAGAAAACACATACTTTTTCTACTGACGAATACATGTCGGCCAAGGGGCCCGAGAAAGCTCGTCACCTGTTCATGCGCTGGTAGTTATTAAGAATTACAGTGCCTATTGGGAAGAGCGCCGTGAATCAAGTTATATCGAAACTTCTACGACAGAGCTGAAAACAGGAGAGACTTTTGAGGCTATATTTTTGGACCCTCATTTTTTTAGGTGCGGTATGCACGATTTCTTGCACGAACCGAGAAAAACTAAATCATCCAGACCCAAAGGAATTTGCTGAGCTTTATCCTGAGGCCCTGGAGTCTGGTTTTGCATGGCCCCAGGTAGTCAGTCCCAATGACAAAATTGATTTTTTCATTAGCACTCAGAACGAGAACCCTCAATTGTCTATTTCGAGATTCAAAACAGAGAATCTAGACAATAACAAAGTCATAAAAAAGGTAAAATTTAAGCCTAATTCCAATAACAGAATTCATACTTGTACTGTCGTTAATGGATGTCAGTGGGAAAGTAATTTAAGTTTGGTAATAGAAAATGACTGGGAGTCAGGCCTCTATATTGCTCAATTTTTAGATTCAAAGAAGCAAAAGAAGTATATTTACTTTTTTGTAAAGAACGAAAAAAAGAAACCAGAGTTTCTATTTCTCTATGATTGGACGACCTTGAATGCTTATAATTTTTTCGGCGGACAGAATGTTTATGTTCGTCTGAAAGACAGCAACCTTTATCAAACGGCTTCTTTGAACAAAGATATACCCGGCATCTATTCACTAAAGCGACCAATGTTTCCTAAGAACCATATTTTTGAGCGAAAAGATGGAAAGCACATAGCCAAGTTTCATGACGGTACAAAACTTATTTTCTATGGCACCGATCCCTTAGAAGTTCTATATGAATTAGGAAAAGAAGGGCATGTCCTACCCAATGATTTCAACCTTATGAATAACGACATTGAGTTGGACAAATATAAAGTTGTAATTTTACCATCGTACCAGGAGTACTTGGATTTGAACTTTTTAAATCGGATACGAGCTTATGTGAAAGACGGAGGGCGACTCATCATAATGGCGGCTGAATTTGCCTATCGAAGAATTCGTTCAATGGAGGACTCGTTTTCCTTTTATATGAATCCAGAAGCCGACCCCTTTTTTGGTAAGGATAATTCTAAAGTTGCCTCTGACTTTGCTAGTCAGGTGGTAATTCGAGACTACTTTGGCCATGCCGTTGAATATGGTAGAAGTTTCGCTTACTTTAGTAAAAATAGAGAGTTTCGATTTTTTGAAAAAGACCACCCGTTAACGAAAATCATGCAACGAAAAAAAATAAAAATTCGTGAGGGTTGGATGCCTGGTTCAATTCTAAGAAAGCAAAAGAATGGAAAGTATTGTGTAGAAACAAAAGCATTTTCTTGTGAGGATCAAATAGTATTTGGAAGTTTCATCCATAAGAATACAGAAAAAGAGACCTGTTGTCTTCGACATCCCGAACTCGATGTTTTGTATGATGGTGTAGCTGACAAAGTCGCCAAAGAGGTCTCAGAGACTATTTATATGCCCGTTTATTATGCTAAATATGGAAAAGGGCATTTGTTTGTTGCCCCTGAGGCTTATTTCTTTACTCCGAATACTTTTTTTTATTTTTACAAAGCATTTATGGATTTCAGTTCCCAGAAATAAAGTTAGTTGCGTATAGATTAATTAAAGTGTTTTTCGCACGTTATCTGTTTAGAACTTAGAAGGCTTCGAGTTCTTTGAGTGAAACGATTTAAGCCGTTCGAAAAACCTTCGGACATTGCTAAAGAGCTACTTCTTACGGTAGAACTTACCATGGTAGCTCCTTGTGAAACTCCGCTACCTACGGCGGTGGCTCCATTCCAGAGTCCGTTGCCGACGTATTGAGTCCCATCAACTATAAAAGACTCTACCATACTAACTCCCGATAAAGTCCAAAGAGCCGTATTATCAATCGCTTTACGTGTAAATCCAGCCGCTCCAGAAATCGGTGCTAATACGTATTTCAAGCGATTATCTTCAATTCCCAAACTTTTCAAATTCTTTTCTGCATTTTCAATCGCTTCAAGTGCAAGTTCAGCATTTCTGAAGTTCTCTTGCAGCAAGCCAACCATAAGGACTCCCGCATTGTGAGTAAAGGTTCCAGATCGGATTTTTCGTTGAGCCTCTGGGTTTTCAACAATACTGACAAGTTCATTCATCAGAGTTTCGACTTCCAATTGAAAGACTTTTTTTCTTTCGCCTGTTAAATCAAAAAACCAACCAACTTCCTGGCGAACGGTCTTCTCATAGGAGTTGCTCCAAGCACTTAACACAGAGTTTCGAAGACTTTCATCTAATTCGAGAAGACTAACTGCAATAAGAGCTTCCAAATTATAAGCTACGACTTCGCCACCAGTAACCATTTTAAGTCCAGCTATTTGTCGGCTTGCGTGAGTGAGCAAGAGTACGCTCTCAGATACGGCTTTCCCAAGGAGGAGCGAAGAGTGGTTGTCGATATCACCATGTAGAGATTCTATTATTTCTATTGTTCGAAAAAGACTTATGAAGATTTCATATTTCATTGATAGAAGGCGAATTTTTTCTCCTGGATTAGTACCAAATATCGAGTAAAAGTCTGCGACGATGGGAACCGCATCAGCAACATCGAGAAAGAATTCGGCAATTTCGGTAATTGCAACTCCCGGATTTGTAACCTGAACTCCATCAACATATATGGTGCGGAGGCCTTCTGGAACTTCAAGGCTTGGAGTAGTAAAAATAGTATGGAGCTGAAAAAGCATAGAAGCGCCCCGAATAAATCGGTACCAATCGGCCGTAAAGGACCAGGGTAGAGAGGCGACCTTTTCTTCGAAGTTGGTATGTTCGCGAAAGCGCAGAAGATCATCTTCATTAAGATCTTGAGACTCTAGAATTCGTTCTAAAAAAGCAATCTTCTGGTCACGTGAATCGAATCCAAAACTTCTATCTTGAGCAAAACAAGGTGAAGATATCACTAAGAAATTGAGCAGTATTAAGACAACTAATTTCATTTTTTAACCTCGGCAACTTATGAGGTTACAAGCTGCAAGTAGAGAGCCAGAAGGAACAGGTTGTTTATTGTTTATATTGGCGGAGAACTGCATTTAAAGATGTGTTTGTTTGGGGGCATAAAAAAAGGCACCTCTCGGTGCCTTTTTGGTAGATGCGATTAAAAAGGGGTGATTAGGCTTTGTGATCCATCGCCATTTGGATAAAGGTGCGCACGATACTTCCAGTGGCCCCTTTCTTTGGGTTGTAGCTGAGGCGATTTCCAGCATTCCATGCAGTACCCGCTACGTCAAAGTGAGCGTATGGAACCTCGTCGGGAACAAAATTCTTAAGAAAGGCAGCGGCTGTCGCGCTCCCAGCGCCGCGGCTACTGGCAAGATTTGAAAGGTCCGCATAGGTTCCCTTCATATCATCTTGGTGGTCTTGAACCACTGGCATGCGCCAGACTCTTTCACCAGATTCTTCCGCCGCCTTTTCAACTTTTTTGGCTACGGCATCATCAGATGTATAAAAACCTGTGTGGATATTTCCTAGGGCAACGACCATAGCACCAGTCAGGGTGGCAGCATCACAGATCCAAACTGGTTTTTTCTCAGCAGCATAAGTTAAGGCATCAGCAAGTATCAATCGGCCTTCAGCATCTGTATTATTAACCTCGATCGTTTTACCATTTCTCGCTTGAACAACATCACCTGGTTTATTTGCGGATGGACCTGGCATGTTTTCAGTAGCAGGAACGAAAGCAATAACATTCACTTTAAGTCCGAGCTTAGCAATCCCAATCATAGTCCCGATGACAGAAGCTCCGCCGCACATGTCGTACTTCATTTCTTCCATACCAGCAGAAGGCTTCAGGCTAATTCCACCAGCATCGAAAGTTAGACCCTTACCAACATAGCATATGGGTTTTTTAGAAGCGGCCGCTCCTTTGTATTCCATCATAATAAAACGAGGTTCGGCATCACTTCCAAGGCTCACGCTGAGGAAGGATCCCATGTTTTCTTTTTTAATTCGCGCTTTATCCCAGACGGTGACTTTAAGTTTAGTGCCTTTTGCGGCTTTTACCGTTTCATCAGCAAGAATCTTTGGATTCATTCGATTACCGGGCATGTCTCCGAGCCAGCGAGTGAAGTTTGTCGCTTCACCAATAATAGTTCCCTGTTCGAAGGCTTTTTTGGTGGCAGTAGAAGAGTCGCCCATTCCCAATTCGAGATTTAGTTCTTTTGCCTTGGACGCTTTCTTTTTAGATTTCTTTTCGCCCATATTCTTAAGCGTATCAAAATTGTAACTGGCAAGAGTAACACCCTCGGCAGCTGCCCTTGCAATGTCGGCATTTTTATTTTTGTTAATAACAAGACCATCAGCAAAGATAACGGCTGACTGAGTTTTCAGGGCAGAAAGATACTTATATGCGTTGGCAGAAGCCTGTCTTGCTTTTTCAGCTGTGAATTCTTTTTCAGGACCTAGACCAATGAAGGTTATACTTTTTCCACCTTGAGACTCCATTACACGAAAAGAGAGTGTACTAGACCACTCCCCTTTGAAGACTTCGTCTTTTTCCGCATCTTTTACAATTTTTTGCAGGTCTTTGGGGATGTTGTTAAGCTTCATCCCTTGATCACCAGTACCCTTTTGAGAGACAAAATAGACTAGGCTTTGAGCCTTGGAATTCGTCTTATTGAGATTTTGAATTTGAAATTGCACAAGTCCCCCTTTTTATTGCAACGCGCAAAGATCGGTTTTGAGATATTGTTACTGGACTAAGGACTTAACACAGAGATTTAACTCTTGGAAGCTTTTTAGTAGGTAAAGTCAGCTCTGTAATATCCGAAAAGTAACTTGTCAGCTAAGATTTCAGTCTCATATTGGCAGTAAGATGAAACAGCGATGAAGGAGATAACAGTGGCATTAGTACCGATAGTTGTAGAGCAAACCCCGCGAGGCGAACGAAGTTACGATATATACTCAAGACTTCTTAAGGATCGAATCATCTTCCTCGGTACACCCGTAACTGATGATGTTGCCAACGCTATTGTTGCTCAAATGTTGTTTCTCGAGGCGGATAATCCTGACAAAGATATTCAGCTTTATATTAATTCTCCTGGTGGAAGTGTTTCTGCTGGTTTAGGAATTTATGATGTTATGCAATTTGTGAAATGCGATGTTGCTACAACCTGCATTGGTTTGGCGGCAAGTATGGGATCTTTACTTTTAGCCGGTGGTGCCAAAGGAAAGCGTCACTGTCTACCTCATGCACAGGTAATGATTCACCAGCCTCATATCATGGGCGGCGGAATTTCAGGTCAAGTCACAGACATTGAAATACACGCCAAAGAGCTTGTCAGAACGAAAGAGGAGCTCACTAAGATTTATGTCAGACATACTGGCAAGGAATTTGAATTTCTACGAGATAGTATGGAGCGCGACTACTATATGCGCGCTGCTGAAGCAAAGGAAATGGGGCTCGTCGACGGAATCGTTGAAACTCGCAAATTGAGTAAGAAGGACTAAAAATGAGTAAAAAAGATGGAAACGGACTCCTCCGTTGTAGTTTTTGTGGAAAAAGTCAAAACGAAGTCAAAAAGCTAATTGCTGGCCCTGGTGTCTACATTTGTGATGAGTGTATTGAACTTTGTAACGATATTATCGAAGAGGAAAGAGAGAGGGATGATACAACAAAAACAGCCCTTAAAGTTCCGAAGCCCATCGATATTAAGAATTTCTTAGATGATTATGTTATTGGCCAACAGCAGGCAAAGAAGGCCCTTTCTGTTGCTGTTCACAATCATTACAAAAGAATTAATGCCACTGGTGGAAAGAAAAAAGAAGATGTCGAGCTTTCTAAGTCGAATATTCTTCTTATCGGTCCAACTGGATCTGGTAAAACTCTTCTCGCCCAAACTATTGCAAAGATTCTTAACGTTCCCTTTGCAATGGCCGACGCTACAACTCTTACTGAGGCTGGCTATGTTGGGGAGGATGTTGAAAACGTCGTACTCAACCTCTTGCAGGCAGCTGATTACGATGTAGATCGGGCCCAGCGCGGTGTTATTTACATCGATGAAATTGATAAAATTACGAGAAAGTCTGAAAACCCATCAATTACCAGAGATGTATCTGGTGAAGGTGTGCAACAGGCCCTTCTTAAAATTCTGGAAGGAACCGTCGCTAATCTGCCGCCAAAGGGTGGTCGAAAGCATCCCCAGCAGGAATTTATTCAAGTGGATACTTCCAATATTCTATTTATTGCCGGTGGAGCTTTTGTTGGTCTAGACAAAATGGTCGAGTCCAGAGTTTCAAATAAAACACTGGGAATTACGGCTGATATTAAAGCACAATCTGAGATCGAAGAAGAGGGTGTCAGTATTTTAGACAAACTCGAGCCAGATGATTTAGCTCGCTATGGTTTAATTCCTGAATTTATTGGTCGACTTCCGGTCATAGCTGTTCTTAAGCCGCTTGAAATTGATGCACTTATTGAAATTTTAATAAAACCAAAGAATGCCTTAACAAAACAGTATCAGAAGCTGTTTAGCTACGAAAATGTTGATTTAAAGTTCACTGACGAGGCGCTTCGTGCGATTGCACAACAAGCCCTAGACCGAAAAACCGGGGCTCGAGGACTTCGTGGGGTGATAGAATCTTCAATGCTAGACATTATGTTTGAAATTCCTAGCATGGATAACGTGAAGGAATGTATAATTGATGCAGATTGCATCACTGAAGGTGCAAAACCCAAGGTTATCTACGGGCAAGCTGACAGTTCTTCAGAAGAGAAAAAGCCGAAGGATGGCTCAGCAGAAAGTGCTTAAGATTTAGTCATCGCCCAATGATAACCTCTGTCTAGATGGATTGGAGATTGAGTTGGGCGATATGAAAACTAAAGGCGAAAAGTACGAATTACCTCTTCTACCTCTTAGAGATCTCATAATTTTTCCACATATGATGATGCCTCTCTTCGTCGGAAGAGAGAAGAGCATCAATGCACTTGAAGAAGCCATGACCAATAAAACGAGTATTGTCTTGGCGGCGCAAAAAGATGCAAAAACAAACAACCCTGAAGCTGATGAAGTTTACTCGGTGGGAACAGTTGGATCTATTATTCAATTGCTTCGCCTCCCGGACGGCACAGTAAAAGTTCTCGTTGAGGGTCAACGCCGAGTATTTATTGAGGGCTTCAAGCAGACCGACAGTTTTTTTGTCGTTGAAGTAAAAGATATCGAAGAAAATGAAACCACTGTAGTTGAAGCCCAAGCGCTTATGCGATCAGTGAAATCGACTTTCGAGCAATATGTAAAACTCAATAAACGCATTCCACCAGAAATTCTGATGCGAGTTTCAAGCATCGAAAAGCCTGGAGAGCTTGCTGACATTATCGTTGCCCAGCTCAACCTCAAGCTTGAGAAGAAACAGTTGATCCTAGAAATCGGTGATCCGGGCAAGAGACTTGAAGAATTATTGAGTTTGATGACGGGTGAAATTCAGATCCTCGAAGTCGAAAAGAAAATTCGTTCACGAGTCAAAAAGCAAATGGAACGCTCGCAAAAAGAATACTATCTCAATGAGCAGATGCAGGCCATTCAAAAAGAACTTGGCGAAAAAGATGATTATCAAACTGAACTCATGGAGCTTGAAGAGCAAATTAAGAAAAAGCCCATGACTAAAGAAGCGCAAAAGCGTTCTTTGAAAGAACTTAAAAAATTAAAAATGATGTCACCTATGAGTGCGGAGGCCACAGTTGTAAGAAATTATATCGACTGGATGCTTGGTCTGCCATGG
>JAUHWN010000257.1 GCA_030424665.1 Bdellovibrionia bacterium
GCGACATCTCTTGGCTTTGGCGTCACTCAAGTCAATGCGGGACTTAATTACTTGTTTGAGCTTCCAATATCTACAACGGTACAGGTGGTCCTTATTGCGGTCATTACAGGGATGGCAACAATCTCAGTAGTTCTTGGACTCGATGGCGGAATTAAGAAACTCTCAAATATCAACATGGCTCTAGCCATTGCGCTTCTTTTGGGAGTATTACTTCTAGGCCCAACAGTAGAACTTATGAAATCCTTCGTACAAAATACGGGCTCTTACCTTTCTGATATCACATTTAAAACTTTTAATCTCTATGCCTATGAGAAAAAAGAAAGTTGGATTGGTGGTTGGACTCTTCTTTATTGGGGCTGGTGGGTCTCGTGGGCGCCCTTTGTAGGAATGTTTATCGCAAGAATCTCGAAAGGTCGAACCATCCGAGAGTTTATGGCGGGCGTGCTTTTTATTCCAACGGGATTTACCTGCCTGTGGATGACCGTGTTTGGCAATACGGCCATTTCTAAGGTCTTGGCCGGTGGCGCTGAATCTCTTGTCGATGCCGTTAACAATAATGTCCCTGTAGCTCTTTTTAAGCTTTTCGAATTTTTACCGCTAACGGGATTTCTTTCGATCGTCGGTCTTTTTTTAGTGATCACTTTTTTTGTGAGCTCGTCTGATTCAGGCTCTCTCGTTATAGATACCCTCGCATCAGGCGGCATTGAAGAGCCTCCTGTTTGGCAAAGAGTCTATTGGGCTGTTATGGAGGGCCTTGTCGCTGCAACCCTTCTTTTGGCAGGAGGTCTTGATGCACTCCAGACCATGACCATCGCCTCGGCATTTCCCATGATATTTATTATCATGGTTTCAGTTTTAGTTTTCATAAAGACCCTAAAAGATGATTACCTACTTTTGAATACGGTTCAAACTCATCACAGTAGCATTCTACTCACCCAATCGGGATCGAGCTGGCAGGAACGTCTGGATGCACTCGTCACGCACCCAAAACGTGAGGATGCACTCGCTTTTCTAAGTAATAAGGCCTTGCCCGCCCTTAAAGAGCTGAGTCAGCATCTCGTGCAAAAGGGTTTTGATGTGTTTGTTGATGAATCTATTAAAGATACGGCTCGTCTAGTCATCAAGAACGAAGGGGTTGAAAATTTTAACTACGGAATCCGATTAAGAACCTTTAATATTCCCGACTATGCTCCTGAAGACGGCAACGCCTACTATAGAGCTGAAGTATTTCTCCTTCAAGGTGGCCAAGAGTATGATGTTTTTGGTTTTTCTAAGGACCATATAATCGCAGACGCGATTAGCCAATTTGAAAAACACTATCATTTTCTCCACAAATCGGATCAGGCCTAGTCGCCTTTTAGAAGGTACTTTTAATAAGAAACACATGTTTCTCATCTAGACCCTTCTATTGCTTGTTAGCATACCAGGGGTCAATTGACTTAATCCCTTGCCTGTGACAGAAACGCCCTACACAGGAGGGGCAATGAGAATAATAGCACTCATTACGGTTTTAATATTATCTTTTCAGGCAAAGAGCCAAACCCAGGGCTTACAACGCTTTACTGCTGATCAAATTCAGTTTCAGCTGGTCTTTAACGACGGCATGACAATACAATGTCAACACCAACTCCTAGGCCACGTTCCCTGGTGGCGAGTGGTCTGTGCCGATCGTTCTTTTACCGTAGATGTATGGCTGCAAACTCGATTTGTTCAAAGTGGCCTTCAGCAAGTAAGTCTGATGTATCACGTTTCTGAGGGAGTCGATTCAAGCGGTCAAAAGCTCGTACAATTCAATCAGCATTTTACGAGCTTCTTTGTCGATCAATTTGAAAACATGCGAGGGATTCGCTCGTCGATTGATGTTCAAAATGGCTTAGCCAACCTTGACATTCTTGCCAGCCCCAACGGTTTTCGCTAGCCCCCGATCCAACGGCGGAAACTCCATCTGGCTTTTTTCAGTGTAAGAAACCTCAATGGTATGGCCATTGGGGTCTTTTACATACCAAGACAGCGAGTTGGGATACTCGTTAATTCCTCCGTAGTAAAGTTTCAATTCATTCTTTTTCATGGTCTCTTCCCATAGCTCCCGTTCTGCGACCCTCAGTCCAAAATGATTCATACTCGGGCCCTCTGAGTTTGGTGACTTTGGGTTCTTAGTGGGCGACCCCAGTTC
>JAUHWN010000004.1 GCA_030424665.1 Bdellovibrionia bacterium
GATGAATTTCCCGGGCAAAAAAAGATCGTCGAAAAGTTAAAAGTGTATATTGCTGCGGCAAAACAGCGGCAAGAACCGATTGACCATGTTCTTTTGTCGGGGCCGCCTGGATTGGGAAAAACCACCTTGGCCTTCTTGTTGGCAAAAGAGATGGGCGTCGACATTAAAACCACCTCTGGGCCAGCCCTTGATAAAAAAGGTGATTTGGCAGCAATGCTGACCGGGCTAACACCAAATTCCATTCTGTTTATTGATGAGATTCATCGTCTTAACCGTACCGTTGAGGAGTATCTCTACAGTGCTATGGAAGACTACTACGTGGATATTATGACTGGTGAGGGCCTTGGGGCTCGTTCCATGAAATTTCAATTAGCACCCTTCACATTGATCGGAGCAACCACTCGCGCTGGCTTACTTAATGGTCCCTTTCGCGATCGATTTGGAATTGTTGAAAGGCTCTCTTTTTATGACAAAGATTCACTCGTGCAAATTGTGAATCGCTCTGCGAGTATTTTGCAGGTGAAAATTGATGAAGAGGGGGCTCGAGAGATTGCAAGGCGCAGTCGTGGAACTCCACGGATCGCAAATCGCCTTTTGAAGCGGGTGCGGGATTATGCCGAAGTAAAATCGAATGGTGAAATCGATGCTAAACTAGCCAACTACGCCCTCGATCAGCTCGAAGTTGATCACTTGGGTCTCGATGATATGGATCGGAATATTCTTCGGGTCATTGGAGAGAAGTTCAATGGTGGACCCGTGGGGATTGAAACTTTGTCGGCGGCCTTATCCGAAGATAAAGGGACTCTCGAAGAGGTTTATGAGCCCTTTTTAATTCAAGAGGGATTATTGCAGAAGACTCCTCGCGGACGAGTTTTAACCGATACGGCCCATAAACACATGGGCATTCCAATAGTCGCTCCGAGTTCGAGTGGGCAAATGGATTTGGGTGGCGCTTAGTTTAATGGACTTTGTCGAAGTGGGTATTAAAAGCCAAGTTTAAAACAGTCGTAATCGGCCTTCGTAAAGTGGGCTCTTCGTGAGAGCTCACATTCTTTGTAGAAAAATTGAAAATCTGTCGGTTTCCCCGAACTCCATTTCTTATCAATTTGAAACCCATCAACCGTGTAAGCGGCAGCCCTGGCATTGGAATTTTTTGCTGGAGGGCTCGATCCCACATAGCTGTTAGTACTGGCTGTGGCACAGCCTAAAGTACTGAAAACAGTAGTCAAAATAAGGGGTCTCAAAAAGGTAAAACAATACATTTCAAGTTTGGATCGGACTTTCTTGGCAAGACCTCTAGACTAGTTCTGTGTCTCCGAAAAACCATACAGACTGTTGAAAAAAAGTAACAGAATGCGCGAAGCATTAGATTTGCTTGAGGTTTTACTGAACTCAGCTATTAATAGACGGATTCTAGCTTAACAATTTTTAGAGAGTCCTCATTGGTATCTAACTTGCTCTATTAGGCAGTAAAGCTCAAGCGGATGTTAGTACCGAGGAGAGGTTGCTATGTTTTTACAAAGAACGATTCAAAGGCCAGTCGAAGTCGAAGGCATTGGACTCCATACAGGTAGACCGGCGAAACTCGTATTTCGTCCAGCTCCATCGAATACTGGTATTTTCTTTGTTAGAAACGACCTTCCTGGAAGACCGGCCCTGGCAGCTAGAGCTGACTTTGTAACAGCGACATCTCTTGCGACAACTCTTGGGGGGCCAGAGTTTGCGGTTTCGACGGTTGAGCATTGTCTTTCTACCATGGCCGCCTTTCGCATTGATAATTTGTTCATTGAACTCGATGGCCCTGAGATTCCGATCGGTGATGGGAGTGCTCAAGTATTTATGGAGGCCATTCAAGAAGCTGGCTTTGTTGAGCAAGATTGTCCGCGAAAGTACGCCTATATCACTCAGCCGATTTATTTTGGCGACGGAGAAAAACACGCCTATGTCGTTCCTTATAACGGTTTGCGAGTGAGTTGTACGATTGAATTTCCCCATCCGAAAATTCAAAAACAACAAATTGATATTGATATTAACGAGTATACATTTTCAAAAGAGCTTTCAAATGCTCGTACGTTTGGTTTTTTAAAAGATGTTGAGAAAATGCGTGCCCAAGGTTTGGCCCTTGGGGCGAGCTTGGACAATGCCATTGGCCTCGATCAAAAAGAGGTGCTCAATCCCGAGGGACTTCGCTATGCTGACGAGTTTGTTCGTCACAAGGCTCTTGATGCCCTTGGGGATTTAGTGACTCTGGGAATGCCTTTGATGGGGCACCTGGTGCTCTATAAGGCAGGTCACGATGTGATGAATCGTTTGGTGAAAACGATTTTGGCTTCTCAAGACCGCTTTCGCCTGATTGAATTGGGCTCGGAGCTCCCTGAGACTGACGATTTAGACCCGGGTTCAATCTGGGCTCTCAGAGAATTCGCGTAAAGCTTTCAAAAAATACTTCGTGCGAATGCACAAATTATCATTATTTTTAGGCCCTTATTGCCCTTCGCCAGGCTTTTCGTTATACACAAGAGTCTTTAAACATTCCTATGTGTGGAGGGTGCCATGATTATTGGTGTGCCAAAAGAAATTAAGATTAGTGAAAACCGCGTTGGTTTGACCGAAGCAGGTGTTCGTCAACTCGTGACAGAAGGTCACACTCTTCTCGTCGAAAAAGACGCCGGCCTTGGTTCAATGATTACCAACGAACAATACGAAAAAGTCGGAGCCAAAATTATCAATACGGCCGATGAGCTTTGGGCCCAAGCCGATATGATCGTTAAGGTGAAAGAGCCTCTCCCAGATGAGTTTGATCGCATGAAAGAAAATCAAATTCTTTATACCTACCTTCACTTGGCTGCCGAACCAAAGCTTACGAAAGTTCTTTGTGAGAAAAAGGTAAAAGCCGTTGCCTATGAAACGATCGAAGGTCCCAATAAATCTCTTCCACTTTTGAAGCCAATGAGTGAAGTGGCTGGTCGTATGGCAACCCAGGTGGGTGCTTTCTATCTGCAAAAAGATCAGGGTGGAAAAGGTGTACTTCTAGGTGGAGTAACCGGTGTTCGTCGCGGTATCGTCACTATTATTGGCGGTGGAGTAGTTGGTACTAATGCTTTGACTATGGCAGTAGGCCTTGGCGCTGAAGTTCGCGTGATCGATGTAAACCATGATCGTCTTGAGTATCTCGACAATGTTTACGGCAATCAAATTACTACGATTTATTCAAACCAACACAATATTGAGCGCTCAGTTCAAGAGTCTGACCTTGTCATTGGAGCCGTTCTAATTCCAGGACGTAAAGCTCCACATCTTGTTACAAAAGAAATGATATCGAGCATGGCCCCTGGTTCTGTCGTTGTCGATGTTGCCGTTGATCAAGGTGGATGTATCGAAACTTGTAAGCCAACGTCTCACGCCCAGCCGACCTATGAAGTAGACGGAGTGGTTCACTACTGTGTACCGAATATGCCAGGTGTTGTTGCTCGTACGAGTACATACGCTCTTACAAATGCTACTTTCAAGTATGCCTCACTTCTTGCCAAGTTTGGTGTTGAAGAAGCGGCGACGAAAGCTCCTGAGCTTGTAGATGGTATTAACGTCTATAACGGTAACGTCACTTACGAACCAGTCGCAAACGACCTGGATATGCCTTACGTTCCTTACAAGCCCATGTAATTTCACGTTCCAAATGTGAATACCTAAAAAAAGAGACCTCACCCGGTCTCTTTTTTTTACCTCTCCTCCATTTCAAAATATTGATTTCTGTTTTTTATTTTCTCTTAGGGCGAGACTCTCCCATTTTTTTGAGTTCCGCAGACCGGTTGTCCTTTGGGGGCTCCTTTGGGTAAGATATAGTTGTCTTCCCACTTCGAAACCCTCGGAGACCCAGTAAATTTACTCAAACAGTCCTCGGCATTTAAATCTCTCCAAACAGAATTGTGGTGCATTCGAGATTCGAGTCAAATCAGGGCCTGCGGAACTCGAAATTCACTGGGTCTCCGAGGGTTTCGAAATAGAAAGACAAATACCCAAAGGAGCCCCCAAAGGACAATCGGATGAGGACTGTCTGAAAAAAAATGGGTATAGAGTCTCGCCCTAAGAGAAAACTATAAAAAATAGAAGGAATTTTGAAATGGAGGGGGGCAAAAAAAACTAGTGGGGGAGGGCGATGTGGCCCCAGGTTTCGGTTTCGATGAGTGGGATTTTTCTTTGTTTGACTCGGTGAAGAACTTGCCAATGGGGATGGCCGTATTTGTTCTTGCGAGCGCTAGAAAATACCATCTTTAAACTTTTAAAAGTTGAAAAAAGTTTTTCTCCATTGGAGGTATTGCTGCCGTGATGTGCGAGCATTAAGAATTTCACTTTGTTAGATTTCTCCGCCTTGAAAGGCCAAGTTTCGAACCTTGTATCGGCGTCACCAGGAAAGTAAAATCCCTTGTAAAAGAGAAGAAAACCTGAATTATTTTTTGAAGCTCCTTGGTTTTTAAAAGACGAAACCTGTTTAAGAGCTGATTCTTTGCAGAGAGGAATTCCAAGCCTTAAGGTTTTCGGTCGATTATCAAGGGCGAGACAGTGATTGAGTGACTTCACTTTATAAAGAAAATTGAAATGATCTCGATCATAGTGGGAAATGTAGGTGACCTGCTTTTTTTTCTGGCAGAGCTTTTGGAAGCCTTCTCTTGGAAACCGCTCGCCACCAAAGTCAAAGTTAATGCAAGATTTAGGAGTCACAGAGGTCACCATCTGACCTTGTTCAATATTCCAGATAACAAAACCTAAAAAAGGATCGTGGTCAGAAGGAATGGAACTAAAGATGAGAAAAATAAATATAAGTCGCTTCAAATTAAACCTAACGAAGAAATTTTCTGCAAAAGAAGAATTGCAGAGCGAAAGAATATAAAAAAACTCCCGGTAAGGGGCTTGAATAAAGTGAATCGGGACTGACTTGGCCCAGCCACAGAAAGAAGAGTTCTAGGTTTCTCCAGATAAATTCAACGGAGCTGGGCCAAAGCGGAAAAAGTAAGCAGGCAAATAGGGCTGCGGGTATGAGTAAAAAACCAATTAAGGGGGTGACGAGCAGATTGAGGAAAATGCTAAAGGGGTGGGGTGGGCCCAGCGGTATGAGTAAGGGGAGGAGAAGGAAGTAAATTGCAAACTGTTGGAATCTACTTTTTTTCTCGCTACCCAAAAGAAGTGCGAGTTGGGCCACCCAACTGAGGTGAAAGGAGTAGGACTGACTCCACTGGGGGATAAAGGCGAGAAGGACCAGGCCACTCAATAGTGAACTCAGAAGGGGTGGGTGATTCAATCCTAAGGACCGACTGAGCTTTCTAAAGAGTCTAAAACAAAGAGCCCTTGCAATTGGTGGCTGAAAGTTTGTGGCGAAACTAAAGGCGACGAGGAGAGGAAGTCGGAAATATTCTAATAATTTAAGTTTTCTGCAGAGAAAGTTTATATTTTGTTCAATAAAGACCAAATGAGCCCCGGAAACGACGATCAGGTGGAGTAATCCTGTGCTTTGTAATGCTGAATAAAGAGGACCTTTTGCTAAACTGCGTCCACATAGGAGTGCCTGAATTAGAGGCTTTTGGTGGATATCGGGTGCGATGACAAGACACTGTTTATGAAGTGTTAGGATTGCGTTTGCTAAATAACTCAGCAGATCAAAAACATCTGCTAATACTATCGATAAGCAAACAGCAATAAACAGGCGCATATTGGCACTTTTTAGCATATATCCTTCCAACGTCTTGCCGCGAAAAACGTGACAGAAAAGTTTAGAAATTCGATTTTCGGATGTAAGTTCTCGTACAGAAAAACCAAAAAAAATTGAAAAAAATTGAAATAGTTCAATAATTACAAGTATTTAAAATGTGCCTTATGATTAAGCAATTCGCTGAAACCCTTGTGTTACAATGGGTCCAAGGTCTAGAGAGGTGGAAAATTCACAGGAATTGTGGATAAGTTTACGTCAGAAAACTATTAGGATATTTACGAACAATTTGGTGCCCAAAAATAAGGATTTTGATTCGATGAATAATCCTTGTTGCAGATCATTAATATCCATCTAAACTAAATATTGGACTTCTTAAGCAATGGAGTGCTTGAGTATGAAATGGATTTTTCTATTACTATTAATTAGTAGTTTTCTCAGTGCCTGTGTTACGCAGCCACCCAAAGAGAGCCCAAAGTCTAAGCCCGGAAGGGCATTAGAAAGCCTTCTGTTGATCAAGCAAAAGGAACTCCAGCGTTTAAAAAATGAGAATAGAGTCCTTAAGCAAAGTCTAAGGGAATTAAAAAGAAGGCCAGCCGCTAGAACGGGATCAGATATTACGAGAACCGTCGTCAAGAACCAGCTTTCTGAAAAGCAACGCTTTGAAGAGTTGAGTTTAGCTTATGTTCGCAAAGACAAAGCGACAATGATCCGGACCTATCGAGATTTAATGCGAGCTTTTCCGAAGACTATATATAAGGACAAAGCACTCTTCATGATGGGTGATATGTCTTTGCAGCTTCGAGAGTTTGCAGAGGCTCTCAAATATTTTAGAACTCTTGAATCTGATTATCCTCAGAGCGGTAAAATTCCATCAGTGAAGCTGGCAAAGTCCAAAATATATTACCAAATGTCTCTAGCTGAACAGGCGCGGGTCTTACTCACAGAGCTAATTCGTGATTATCCAAAAAGTCCTGAGGCACAGTCGGCTAAAGCAGAGTTAAAACTTTTAGACCACCTTGGAAATAATCTTCAGAGGTAATTAGATGAAACTTCTTTTATTTCTTTTTTTCATACTAACTTTATTGTTAGGTGGAGATTTTCTTGGCGAAAGAGCTGTGGCTCAAGTTAAGAATCCCTCTAGTTTTAAGTCTCCCTTCTTAATCGCTCAACTCGACGAAGACGATGATAATGATGAAGGTGAAGGTGATGAGGAAGAGGGGGAGGAAGATGAAGATATTGTTGATGGTGATGAAGACGACGATAGCGATGAGGATGGAGAGGAAGTCACCGAGGCCGATGGAACTGAAGATGATATTTTCGCCGGTGAAGTTCTGGAGGATGAAGAGATTACCGATGAAGATTTGGAAGAAGATGGTGAACTCGACGAATTGGCTGACGACATCTTTATTGAAGAGGGTGAAGAAGAAATCTCTCCAAAAGAGAGCGAAATCGAATTGGATCAAGAACTCGTTGAAGATGCATTTTCAGAACCTCAGTTCGACAACTTTCGCGATGTAGCTCTCGAAGAGAGGCTCCATAAAATTTATCTCAATTACCAAAGTAGTCCAATTACTGACGAAGAATGGGAAAAAGAGTTCGGATCGTTGGGAGCCAATGATTACGAAGTTCAATCGGGAGATACCCTTTGGGAGATTTCGCAAATCTTTTTTGGTGATGGATTTTTCTGGTCGAAGCTTTGGGCTGTCAATGGCCGAATTACAAATCCTCACCTTATCAACAAGGGTGATCGCCTTAACTTTGTCGGCGGAACAACTGAGATGGGACCCCAGTTAGAAATCACTCAAGTCGCCGATGGGGCGGACTCGTCTATCTCGATCGATACTGACCAATCTTATGAGGTCGAGCCGGCAGAGGTCGAAGAAGAAGTTTCGCCAGAGCCAGAAGATTTGGCGGTCGAACTCCCAGAAGAAACACTTGAGCCACCAACTCCAAAGTATGCTGATAATGTTCCAAATATTCAGAGGTTCGTAAAAAAGACTCCGACGTTTCTTCTTCCGGGGGCTCCAAAAATTCCTGAACCCATTAAAAAGAAAACAGATGTTCTTAAAAAGTTTCCACCTTCATTAGTAAAACGAAGCGAATTGGTAAAATCCGAATTTGACGAATTAGGTTTTGCTGTGGGAGATCGCCCAGCGCTTTATAAAGAGCCAGTGATTACATTAGCTAACTTCATTACTGATTCGCAGTTGCCCGAAATAGGTCAAGTTGTCGAAAACCAAGCTGCCAATGAAGTTGTTTCAAATTATCAATATACTTACATTCGAGTTGATCAACCGGCTCGAATTGGAGAGCGCTTTACAGTCATACAGAAAAAAGAAATTCTCTCGGATGAGACGGGAATTCTTGGTCAAATTATTGAGGTGCAAGGGGAAGTTACGATAACAGATGTGATCGATCAGGGGTCTGGATACTATAGAGCTATTGTTACCAATGCGGTCAATCAGGTTTGGGTTGGATCTAGTCTGATTAATGAAAACCTTCCACGCTTTACCTTTAACGTAGAAGGAACTCCTAAAAATATTGTGGCTTCTATAATCGGTGGTCAGTTTAACAAAAAGCGTGAGCTCTTCGGAATTGGTGGGATTGTTTATTTAGATCGGGGTGCCGGGCAAGGCCTTCAAGTGGGAGACATTTTAGCGGTTTCTGCGGATCGAACAAAGAGACTTAAAAATCCAGTGATTCTTCAGGCTCCCGACTACAGTGCATTGTTGAAGATTGTTAAAGTTTACAATGATGTTTCGACGGCCCTGGTCGTTAAGTCTTTTGACGATATACGCCCTGGCGATCGAACCGGATTAACGGTCCTTAGAAAAGATTTAGACGTTTACGTTCCGGAAGATGATAGCGACAGTTTTAAAGAGGTGACTCCCGATCAGTTTAGATTGCTTGAGGATCCGGAAGAGCTTGATGACGAAGAAGACCTAGAAAGTGAATCGGCATCAGCAGGATTGAGTTCGGAATTCTTCACTGATGGAGATGAAGAAGACGAAGATCTCGATGACGAAGACGAAGATGACGACCTATAGGTTTATAAAAACCACCCCAGATTCGATATTTGGTTTAGGAAACGAACTTAAATGAATAAAACGCCCCTCGATGAGTCTAGACGGGGGGCTTTTTTTGCAAGGTTCTGAGTCATGGAATACTTGCAGAGTCTTTACAAAGAAATAAATCGAGTCGACGAAGATGATGAGCGAATGCCCTCAGGGTTCAAGGCTATGGTTTCTCCTCCTAAAGAGCTTTATTTTTTAGGGGACATCAGTCTTTTAAACAAAAAGCGAATCTCAATTGTAGGTAGTCGTAGTCCGACGCCACAATCCATCCATTGGATGAGAGTTCACCTTACAGAGTTATTTATCGAAAAATCTCTTGTAAGTATCAGCGGTGGCGCCCGAGGAGTTGATTCTTATGTTCACCAGTTGTCCATGGATCAGTCGTGTCCGACCGTGGCCTTTCTACCATCTGGAATTAGGCAGCCTTACCCAAAATCTTCCATAGAAACTTACGAAAGAATTCTCCAACATGGAGGCTGTTTAATTAGTGAATTCGCTCCAGATGAAGAAATGAAGAAGTATCACTTTTTTATGCGAAATCGATTAATAGCGGCTAGTTCAGAGCTTCTTCTGCTCATTCAAGCCGGACTTCCGAGTGGTTCCTATATGTCAGCCGGATGGGCAATGAAACATGGAAAAACCATTGCCTGTTTGCCAAGTTTTCCAGATTCTCCGCAATACGCCGGAAATCTAAAACTTCTTTTTGAAGGAGCACAACTAATAAGGGAGTGTGAGGACCTTCGTCAATTATTAGAAATTTGTGACAAGGCTCCGTCTTCAATGGATAAAAGCTAGAGTGGGCGCGCTAATTCCAAACTCTCTTTAATGAGAAGAATGAAGCAATAATAAATAGGAAGTTAGCGATCCACATAGCGAGTCCAGGAGGAAAACTTGCGCCACCTCGGACCAGTGATTCGCTGGAGACATAAATTACCCAATACCCGACGATGACGACGAGAGAGAGGACGATTCCGTTGGATCGTGCCGAGCGGCGATTTTTACGAATTCCAAGGCCGACACCCACCAGGGCAAAAAGAATACAGGCGAAGGCTAGGGCCCATCGTTTGTGGTACTCGGCAACGACTCTGCGGCGTTTTTTTTCTTCGATTTTTTTGTCCCTCATGAGCTGATTGAGTTCGTCGAATGTGAGCGAGGGCATTGATTTAGATCTAACGTTTTGTTTAATAGGGGTTGAAAGTAGAATGTCGTATTCATCAAAGTTTAATTTGGTATGCCGCCCCTTCGCGATTCGGTGGAGGTTGCCTTTTAGAAGCTTGATTTGAGCTGACTGATACTCGTCCGATTCTTTTTGTGACATGAGGCCCGATTGAGCAATGATAGTTAAAGGAACATTTGGGTCCCTTTCGTCATAGATAAAAACGTCCTTGAGTAGCCCTTTTTCGTTGTCCACTTCGTTGGCGTAAATGACCAGATCAAAAAAACCTTCAGAAAAGGTCCCTTCCTTTATTGCAACACTGGCTTTTGCATTGGCGAGCTTATTAATGAGGACTTCGAATTTTCTATTGCCCCAGGGCGCCAGTTGAAAAGAGGTCTGGGCGCTCAGGATCGCAACGGCTAAAGAAAACAGCACGGCGGGTGAAAGTATTGACGCCATACTAATCCCCGAGCTTCTCATGGCAACGATCTCCGAATCGGCACTCAAGCGACTATAGGTGAGCAATACTGTAAAAATGAGGCTCATTGGAAAAATGACGGGGAGGAAGCTAATCGAAAGATACATCATGATGCGCCCTATGGTTTCGATTTCCACTCCGTGAATGAGAACAAACTCGGTGAGGCGCAAGGCTTGAAACATCAACAATATCGAAACAAAAGAAATGACCCCAATGAGAAAGCTCGGGATCATTTCAGTAATGAGATATCGAATGAGGAGTCGCGACCGAAAGAGCTCCAAGATCTATAAATCCGGATTAATCATGCCTATGTTTTCTGCAGATTTAACGGCCTTTCTTACCTCTAGAGACATTTTGATTAAATTCTCGTAGTGATCGAGGTTCAGTTGTGAAGCAGCATCACACTTTGCTTCCATGGGGCGAGGATGAGTCTCAATAAAAAGAGAGTCTGCTCCAGCTGCCATGGCAGCCAGCGTAAGGTGTGGAACGTATTTAGGTTCACCACCGGCAGGATCGGCGCTGGAAATTCCGTAGAGTCGAACAACGTGAGTCGCATCAAAACAAACGGGAGCTCCTAATTGCTGCATAATTGGTATAGATCTCATGTCCGCGAGCAAGCGATTATAACCAAAGCAGGTCCCACGTTCTGTGAGTAATATGTTTTTATTTCCAGTGCTCGAAATTTTTGAGACGGCTCCCGCCATGTTTTCCGGAGCCAGAAATTGCCCTTTTTTAACATTAATCGGTCGTCCGGTTTCTCCCGCGGCTAAGAGTAGAGAAGTTTGCTGACACATGTAAGCTGGTATCTGTAGGACGTCTAAATGGTCGGCAATCTCATTGAGATTTTCAGTTCGATGGATGTCTGAAAGTACGGGAACCCCGAACTCTTTTCTGACATTGGCTAGAATTTCTAAACCCTCTTTCCACATTGGACCGGTCCAATTTCTTTCGCTTCCTCGGTTGTCCTTTTCAAAAGAGCTTTTAAAAATAAGCTGCACGTCAAGGCGTTCGCAAATATCAACAAGGCGTCGAGCCGTTTCCATGATGAGTTCTTTGCTGTCTATAACACAGGGGCCAGAAATCACGGCGAGTTTTTCGTTGCGTCCGATTCGGACCTCGGAGCGATCTGTTTTCACAACGAATTTTCTATCGGGAATTTGTATGGTTTCTGTACGCTTCTTTTCCATAAGCTCTTCTTTCTATTTAATTAATTGGTAGGGTTTGTATTCACCAATTCGATAGTTAAATATAGTTTCGAAAAGATCACTGGCCATGAGGTTGAGGTCTTTTAATGTCATGTCGCTGATACTTCTGTGGTAGTCAAATTTCCAATCCTGCTGAGCAATCAAGTCCTTCATAATTGCCGGATGACTCCCTTTAAATTCTCTCAATCCATATTGCCGATCAAAATCAAATTGATCATTTTCGTTATCTTTTTTAGTTCCGTGCCACCATCGATCCAAAAGTTTTTTCTTTTGTCCCATCTTCTGCGGTGGTTTCACCCAGCCATAATGATAAACCTGGGCTCTACAATGGGCCACTTTTAATTTTTGATTATCAGGGGGAATTCGAAACCCCTGAGCGTCCCCGTGGCTTCGAGCCCCACTGGATTTCTTAATGACTCGAATTTCATTGCGGTACCACTTTCTCGACTGGGCGACTACGGAGTAGCTGCCATAAAAGTGGGTGTAATGAAAAAGAAGTCCCTGAATCGAGTCGTCGTTTTCGTACTTTTCCATGGCAGAGTGAATTCTCGCCAAGTCTTGCTCGTGGATGACCTCGTCTGCCTGTAGGTAAAAACACCAATCATTACTACAGTGGTCGAGGGCCTCATTGGTTTTTTCTGAGAGTATGAGACCTCCCTTAGTTTTTGAGGTATCCCAAAAGCTGTCAAAAATCTTAATCTTGGGGTCGCCGATACCCTCAATAAGGGCCTTGGTATTGTCATCACTCTGGCCCACTCCAATAACAAATTCGTCGACGATGGGAAGGATGCTTTTGATCGATGGAATGACGGGATAGCCCATCAACTCCGCATTTCGAATAACTGTAAAACCGCTTACTTTCATAATATTGATGTATTACCAAGAGCGTCATGGGGGGTCAACTTAAGCTTTAATATGGATGCGTAGCAAAGCTGTGTATTGACCCCCTCAGATCCAAGGGTGAGAATTATTATATGCGTCGGATTCTGATTTTAATCGAAGAGTATAACGAAATGGTATTTATCGAAACCTTTCTACGAAAGATTGGTTTTGACGTCGTAGGCATTCAAAAGGCTTCAAAATTAGAGGCAGAACTCCTCTCGTTTAATCCCAATATTTTATTTATCAGCGGTAAGTCGAAACAGATTCCCGCTGGGGAGATATGCAAAGATATTATTTTAAAACACGGAGAATCAGCGCCCAGTATCATTTATTTGTATTCGGGCAAGCCCACTGATTCGATGAAGGAGCTCGATGGCCTCGTTTCTGCTTTTATTGAGTCGCCTGTAGATCCGGGAAAACTCATCCACATTATTTCGGCCATCGGAGAGATGGACGAGGAAAAGCTCATTAATAAATACCAAAAAATGGTATCGGCCCGCGAGAGTCAGGTGGCTAAAGAAGCCAGCGAAAAAGATGTGAACATTATTCATCACAAAGAAGAAAAAGAGGGGATTCAGCACCTCAAAGGACAAGGCGAGGGGAAGGTTCCACTGACTGCGAGGGAGAAATCTTATAAAGCATTTCTCAGTCATCAGGCTCCAGTAGACACCCATAAAACACTTCCTCCTGAAACCATGCGCCAGTTTCAGAAAGAGCTCGCAGCACAAAAATTTGAAGATGACCCCGACGAAGAAGTTCGCATCGAAGAAACTGAAAAATTTCTAAAGGCACTTTTTAAAAAGTAGGTTCTTATTTCTTTCTGCGGAAAAGCATTCCGACTACGTCTTTAAGATCGCTCTTGAAAATATCAACAGATTTGTTTTTCTGCTGTGCTTCTGATTTGAGAAAGTTAAGTTCGCGTCGGGCATTAATAAAGCTAGAATCAATATGAAGTGCGTGTTGAAAACTCTTCATAGCTTCTTCTCTTTGATGTGCCATTTTCTGAATCAAACCCTTTACAAAATAGTAAGTAGAATTGTGACGATCCTCTGGTGGGATTTCGTTAAGGTCTTTTTTCAGATCGTCCGCAGTAGGCTTTTTGTCGGCAGGAGATTTAACTGCGGCCCAAAGCGCGAGGAGTCGAAGTTCAGAGTTCGGAGGAGCCAATTTAATGGCTTCGTCAAAAAATTCTCTGGCTTGGGCAATTTCTCCCTTTTTGAGGAAGGTCTTTCCTCGTTCAGTAAGTGATTCCGCTTTGAGGACGGCCTCGGCTTTACCTTGTTCGAGGTCCCTAATGTAGGCATCTCGCGACACCTTGTTTTTCAAAGTGTCATAGGCAATTTGAATCTTTTCAAAAACAACTCTTGAAAGAGCTGTAATATCTTCGGGAGTCATCGGGTCGAGCTTATCAGGATGTAGAGTCTTTGCGAGATCGTGATAGGCTCGTTTGATCTCAATATCCTTAGCGGCATTTGAAACTCCGAGACGTTCAAAGTAGTTTTTGTCGTCGAGCTCACCCTGAATCTTAAGGAGCCGTTTTTTATGGGCTCCGTAATCAAGGTTTTTAACCGCAGGGTCAAAGAGAATAAGTCGATTAAGGACTAAAAGGTGGAGGGCCTGATAGAAGGCGCGCTCTTCATATTTGTCCCCATCGAGAAGTTTTTCGAGATTTGCACCACTGGTTAGGTCATCGAGTAGGTCTGGAAACCGAGCAAGGGTCGGTAAATTCAAAACTTTGTGATTCGTGGCAAAGTTGGGGCCCTTGCGAATTAAGTTGTGAACCCATGGAAAGTAAAGACTCTTTAGCCAGTCGTTACTCATCTTTGAATTCACCCAGGTTTCAGTCAGCTCATTGAGAGATTGAGCGTCGAACCCAGCTTCAATTGTAACGTCGTCAGATTTGTTAAAATTGACGTTTACTGAAGTATTATTAACGATTTTACTGAGGCGAATTCCTAGTTGTTCAGAAATAACAATATCAATAGCATGGGGACTAAGAACGTTAGCTTCGACGAGTTTCTGCCCAATTAATTTTTTATTTTCTGTTTGCTTGAGAACCATGTCGAGATCCTCTGAGCTAATGAAACCTTTTTCGACAAGGAGAAGGCCAAAATAAGACTTAGTGTCTTTTAAATTCACTTGTACGATATTACCACCGTTGAACGCCACTCCAGTAACGTCTCCATTGGGGTGTACCACGTTAAGGTATCCCGTGATCTTCTTGTCGAGAAGTAGTGAAAATATCCAAGGAAGGTCAAAGCCGTGAACATCCTCGGAGTTGTTGATCGCTTTAATTTTCTGTCGACTAGAGACCGTTTCTTTAGAGAAAATCTCGTAGAGTGGAGATGTCGGTTCATCGATGACATCGCCAAAGGCTTCGTCAAATTTTTTGACCACAGTTGCAGCTTGAACGGGTTTAACTAAAAAGTCTAAAGCCTTTACTTTTTTCGTAGAGGTCTTGGCGAAATTCTTGTCTTTGTAAATTCCAGAGGTCAGAAAAATTACGGGATCGACTTCCCAGTCTCTTTTGCGCAATTCTTCGGCAATGGCAACCCCGTTCTTTTTGGGGAGCATGCAATCGATGAGAAAGCCGTGAACCTGATTCATCTCTAGGTACTTGTTCAGCTCACCGGGACGGGCGATGTGTTCTGCTGAATAGCCAGCTCTTTGCAAAGCTTGTTTGAGAGACTTTCCCAAGCCCTGATCATCTTCTAGAATTACAAGATTTATATCCTTTTTCTGCATACTTACCTATCGGCCCATTAAGCTTAATTTTTTAAAGGAAAGGGGCATTGTTATGTAAAAGCAGGACCATGGTATTGACGCAGCATAAGAAATTCTCTTTTTAAATTTAAAATAGGTCCAGATTGTGTCAGTTTGAGAGGGTTTCAAAGAATTGAAGCTTTTAAAGGAGGCTTGAAATGGGGGCGAATACTTTCCCAACTACTGATACTAATTTCGAAAATGATGTTCTTAAGGCAGATGTCCCAACTCTCGTCGATTTTTGGGCTGAATGGTGTGGACCCTGTCGCGCTCTCGCGCCAAAGTTGGATGAAATTGCTGATGAATTCCAAGGAAAAATCAAAGTGATGAAGGTGGATATTGACCAGAATCAGGATACCCCGGCTAAGTTTGGTGTTCGTGGCGTTCCTACTTTGATTTTGTTCAAAGATGGAAAAGCCGTTGACCAGATCGTTGGAAATCACCCAAAAGAAAACATCCAAGAAATGATTAACAAACACGTTTAATTTTCTGTTTTGATAAATTCAAAATAATAAAAAAGGAGCCCCTTATGGCTCCTTTTTTGTTTTAAAGATATTTAATGAAACTCTTTGACCTAAAAGAGGTACCTTCGGTAAGAGACGGCGGAAATTAAACCAAGTCCAACCATAGTGGCAATCAATATCGATCCGCCATATGATAAGAGTGGCAGAGGCACTCCCACAATGGGCAAGATACCGATGACCATTCCGACATTGACGAACATATGCCAAAAAATAAAGGCAAGAATTCCCACGGTCATAATGGCCCCGAACCGTTCGCGAGCCTGACTGGCAATACCTATGATTTTAATAAACAAGATAGCAAAGAGACTGACTGTAGTTAGGGAACCTAAGAAACCGTGCTCCTCGCTGAGGACCGAAAAAATAAAGTCAGTATGTCGTTCAGGTAGAAATTCAAGCTGACTCTGAGAGCCTTTTCTAAAGCCCTTGCCCAAGACTTTCCCACTACCGACTGCAATTTTAGATTGTATTGAATTGTAGCCGGCCCCCCGAGGATCCTTACCCGGAGTTAAAAAGGTTCTAACCCGTCTTTTTTGGTACTCTTTAAGACCAAATTGCCAGGCCACTGGTACTGTAATGAGTCCAATAATTGCCGCTGTGACTATGATTCTTCTTTTGACGCCGACAAATAACATCATCGATCCAGCGATGGCGACGAATAATAGGGCCGTTCCTAAATCCGGTTGTTTCACTGTTAATAGAAAGGGAACACCAGTTATAATTAATGGGAAAACAAGGTCTTTGAAGCCCATTCCGCCTTCATAGGCTTTGCGCGAAAGAATCTTTGCGAGAATTAGAATAAGACATAGTTTCATTGTTTCTGAGGGTTGATAGCGAAAAAAACCAAGGTCGAGCCACCTTTGGGCACCATAGTAGGTTTTTCCAACGAATTCGACGGCGGCCAGGGCGGCGAGATTGAGTCCGTAGAGAAACCAAGCGATCCGCGTAAATACCTTATAGTCGATGACGGTGAGGACGAAATAAATAAACCAACCGGCTGTGAGCCATCCGATTTGTTTAAAAAAGATCATCGAAGCGCCGCTGGCGTCGTTACTACTAGCACTGTAGAGATTTACTAAACCAACGAAATTGAGCACGGCAATGACGAGGGCAAAATTGAGGTCGACTCGTTTAAAAAAGGTTCTTTCATTTACTCGCACAATACTTATCCTGCTGGTTGGGTTGCTGTCGTATCTTGATTCTGAGTTTCAGTGCTCGAACCACTTTCTGTATTAGGCTTGGGAGCTGGCTTAGGAGGTGGCGGTGGCGAAGAAATCTGGTTGCTGGCCTGGTTCAGGGGCTTTTTCTTCTTTTGCGCTTTTTTCAGTTTCTTTGGGTCTTTGTCTTTCTCTTTGGCCTCGCGCATTCTCTGCAAAGGCCCTTTTAACCACTTGTGAGGCTTTAACATCTCGGGCTTATACTTTTCCATGTAAGCCCATATGGCATCGCGCGCGATAGGCGCGCCACCGGTAGAACCATGACATGCGTGTTCGGCAAGAACAGCAACAGCAATTTCAGGGTTTTCTGCTGGAGCGTAAGCAATGAACCAGCCGTGATGGCGTTGTTCTCTAGGGCGTTCTTCACATTTATCGTAAATTTGGTCCGAAGAAAAACCGCGAACCTGGGCCGTTCCCGTTTTTCCAGCGAATTCAACGCCAGGAATTTTCCACCACTTGGCGGTTCCGCGATCGCCATTGGCCACATGCCAGAGTCCCTCTTTGACGGCTTCAAAATGGCGTTTTTCGATATGGTGTTCGTTTTTTGGATCGGAAATATCGCGAACGAGTTTAGGCTTGTTTTCTTTTATAATTCGACCATCGGGAGCCTTTAAACTTTTCACGATGAAGGGCTTAAAGAGTTTCCCTTTAGTACCAATTGCCGCATAGGCGGCTGCCATTTGTAGGGGAGTCGTTAAAACGTAACTCTGACCAATTGCTACAGTGAGATTTTCGCCCGGCTGCCATTCCTCTCCAATGTTTTCTTTTTTCCATTTTGAATTTGGAAGGAGGCCAGGGATTTCGTTGATCAGATCAATGCCCGTTTTCTCGCCAATTCCCAGTTGAGAAATGTAATTGTACATCTTGTCGACGCCGAGGGCTATTCCCTGTCGATAGAAAAAGACGTTTGAAGAACGTTCGATGGCCTCTCTCAATCGAACCTGTCCTTGGCCAGAGCGGGTATGATCGTGGTAATAACGACTACCAAATTTAATACGCCAAGGGGCATTGACTAAAGTGTCCTTGGTTATGATCCCATCTTGTAGGGCGGCGAGAGCAACAAAAGGTTTAAATGTTGAACCCGGAGGGTTGTGGTCTTGTAAAACTTTATTGCGTAAGGGTTTGTCGGGGTCATTTACCAGGGTGGACCAGAGCTTAGCGGAAATACCGCGCGAGAATTCGTTGGGGTCAAAAGAAGGAGTGCTAATCCAAGCGAGAACTTCGCCGTTGGTTTTGAGCATGACCAGTGCCCCGGTCTTTGTTTTTTCACTCTCTTGAAAAGCGTTGTATGCAGCCTGCTGTAAATCTCTGTCGATCGTAAGGGTGAGGTTGGCTCCAGGAATGGCTCTTTGTGGACGACTGATGGGTCCAAGAAGTTTTGTGGACTCACTAGCAGCTTCTCTTCCTTTGGCATCCACCTTTACAAAAGAGAGCCCATCGTGACCCCGGAGATGAAGGTCGAGGGTTTCTTCTAAACCGCTGCGGCCGATAATATCGCCTTGTTTAAATACGTGTTGGTTAGCAAACTTTTCGTTGTAAACCGGGATTTGCTTTTTAGAAATTTCACCCACGTAGCCAAAAAACTGGGCACCATTGGAGCCCAAAGGGTAAGTTCGCAAAATATTCTCTTTAATATCGAGACCGGGATGGTCGAGTTTTAGTAGTGCCAACTTAAACACTTCATCTCGAGTGAGGTTGTCTTTGATTATTACCGGTCGGAAAGGTCCGTCCTTACGCCGACTCTTTTTTACTTTTTTAACGACTTTCTTCCATGCCATATCGAGGACTTTGGCAACAGCCTTTGATGTCGCCTCCAGGTCTTCGGTGTACTGTGGAGAAATGGTAGCTTCAAAACCGGTTAAATTTTCGACAAGAATCTTACCCTCGCGGTCGTAAATAATTCCTCGCGGTGCGGGGATGCGAATTTCTTTGAGGAGATTTTGCTCAGAAAAGGTTCGCAGTTCATTGCCGTGCATGATCTGTAAGAACCAAAGACGAGTAATAATGACGAAAATAAAGAAGCCCACGGCGATATAAAGCATTTTATATCGCGATTGAAGTGATTTTGGGTCAGCGTCTTGAGAACTTATTTGCATTATATAAAGTCCGCTCCAAGCTCTTTGGCCTGGTCAATTTTAGTAGTTCGATCCGTCCAAATAAAAATATTATACAAGAAGGGGCTTAAAATGGGAGTGAGCAAAACGGCAGTGAGCCAGGGTAGGACTCTCGGGTAGGGCATGGGATTCGCTTCGATCATAATTGAAAGTAGGAACAAAAAGGGGCTGAAGGCGAAGCTGGCGATGGCTGTTGCGAGCATAAAGTAAGAAGTGCCAGGCCAAAACACTCGACTTTTGAGAGCGAGAAGAATTGTAAAAATAAGTAAATGGTTCAGCATGAGAAGTCCTGCCGACATTGAACTCATCGACGAAATGACCAGTGAGGTGATGTAAATGGTAACGACGGCTTTGAGGGGCGGTTGGTAGAGGGCCAAATACACAATTGTAGGTATCCAAAAATAGGGAGGAGGGATTGGGCCAAGCCACTGGGGCCAAAGGGAAGTTTGAAAGCTCACCAGAATAAGTGTGAATAGAGCGTAAAAAGCAATGTTCAATATCCTGCGATTAACTTCTCTCACTCACCACTTTCCGTTTCTTTTTTCGGAGCGTCTTCTTTTTCAGATTGGCTTTGAAGCTTTAGGTCAGCTTCTCCGGTTTCGAGGACGATAAAGACTTCTTCAAGTTTAGAGGCATTGACGGAGGGTTTTAAGAAAGCCTCAACGGAAATTCCGTACTCTGTACTTTTAATAGTTTCAACTTCACCAATAGGAAAGCCTTTAGGGAAGTAACCTTGCAGTCCGCTTGTAACGACCTTGTCTCCCTCTTTAATGTCATCAGAGCGTTCTAGATATCGCAGTCGACAGGACTGAACAGATCGTCCAACGGAGATACCACGAGCTCGTGTTCGCTGAACTATCGCGTCAACGCTCGCCGAGCGATCGGTCAGTAGCAGGACCTGTGAAATATGTTGCTGGGGTTCAAAAATATAGCCCACGACACCATCCACGGAAATGACGGCTTGCAGCTTTTTCAGGCCATGTTTGAGACCCCGATTAATTGTGATCGTAAAATGATCGGCAGAGAGGTCATGACCAACGACTTTTGCCGGCAAAAGCTTCATTTTAGTTCGGATTTTAAAGTTGAGAAGTTGCCCCAAGCGCTTGTTTTCTTCCACGACCTCTTCGTATTGCATGAGTTTGGCTTTGAGGAGTTGGTTCTCATCCCTCATTTCGGCCATTTCATTCTTGAGACCGATGAGGTCGAGATACTGGCGAGTCGTTCCTCGGATCATTCCGCTAAAGCCGGCGTAGGCCTTTTGCAGGGTCCCGCCCACATAGATAAAGGGTACTTTATACAATGCGGTATCTTTAGGATCCTGCTCGGTATTCATTAATACCAAGGGGATCGCCGCCAAAAAAACGAACATTAATATTTTTCTGAGATCAAAAGAGAAAAAGTTCACCCTAAAAAGCTAGCAAAGACAGGCGCACTTTCCAACAATCTCCTTGAAAAAACTTACAAATATGATTGGAATGGGGGCTTACGGAGGCTCAAATGTTTGAATCGGTTTTAAAGAAACGCAAAAATCCCCTTTACAATCTCATCGGATGGTTCCTGCTGAGTGTGGCGACGATCGCCCTCGCTTTTATCGGTCTCACCGGAGGGAGTTCCCTCTTTAATACGGGCGGAGCCGCTGCAGAAGTAAACTCTGAAATGATTTCGTCTGCCGAAGTTCTACAGATTGTAAAAAACCAAGAGCGAGGCAAGACCCTAACAACGCCCCAAAGAAAAGCGCTCGAAAATCAGGTTCTCGATAGTTTGATCAAGAAGAAGTTGATCCTTCAGGCGGCTAAGGACGAAAATATTTTTGTCTCTGATCAAGAGGTATTTGAGACAATTCAACAATACCCAATTTTTATTGAAGAGGGGAAGTTCTCTCGCTCTAAATATAAAAATGTCTTTGAGGACTATAAGAGAAGAGGAGTCAATATCGAAGAGCAGATTCGAGAAGACCTTTTGGTACAAAAGGTGAGTGGTCTGTTTAGTGCGTCCCTGGATCGACTTTCTTTAGAGCAAGAAAAAGAGGATGTTCTTAAAAATACAAAACTCAACATCGGATTTGTCGAGCTTAACAAAGACAAAAAGGTAACTCGAACAGCCAGTGCCGATGAAATTTCTCAGTTTGTTCAAGACGAGAAAAACCAAGCGAGAATCCAAAGCTTTTATGATAATAATAAAAGTACCCGCTTCACAAAACCCGAAAAAGTGAGAGCCTCTATCTTACTTATTACAGCGCCTGAAGATGATATGAATAAGTCGAGTGAGGCGTTAAGTGAGATTGAAAAGATTAAAAAAGAGATCAACTTCGATAACTTTGAGGAGATGGTCGCCAAACACAGTGAAGACCCCCAGTCGAAAGCTAAAAACGGAGATTTGGGCTTTTTCGAAAAAGGAAGCTTCGATAAGAAACTTGAGAGTGCTGCCTTTAGTATGAAAAAGGGTGAGGTGAGTGATCCAATTAAAACCGAGCAAGGTTATACTCTTATAAAACTGACTGACCGAGTTGAAGCTGAAGCGAAAGAGCTCGATGACGAACTTAAAAAGACCATTGCAAAGACATTGATAGCTCAAGATGAAATGGATCGATTGTTTAACGAGGCCGAAAAGGCTGTTCAGTCGGGCGAGAAGTCATCGGTGGACCAGTTGGTTGGATCTTATAAACTCAAGTGGGCCCAAACGGATTTCTTTAATTTGGGAGCGCAAAGAATCCCAAAAATTGGTCTTAATGAACAGTTTTTAAGTGCGGCCATTGGCCTTAAAGAAAAGGGAGACATCCACAACAGTTTAATTCGTCAAGGATCAAAAGCCTATATTATTCGACTAAATGAAATGAGGGTCGAAGACTCTAAAGATGATCCGATGAAGGCCTATCCTTATTTTGCGCAGTTGATGAGTCGAGCTCGAGTTGAAGGTGCGCTTAATTCTTGGACGGAATCAATTGCAGAAGAAGCGAGTATCAAAAAGAATCCAAACTACTTACAAGCTGTTCAGTAGAGGGTTAAACCCCTTAAATTAGGGGTAATTATGTATAGGTTCGTAGAACTAGAAAAAAGCCGCTTTTGGGAGCGGTTTTTTTATGCATCTATATAGTTGAACTGCAAATTAAGCTTAATGATACGGCAAGTCGTTAGAATATTTACTTCGCTAACAGAACCCTGACCAAACCCTGATGTGAAATTTCGTAGGATTTTTCTTATAGATGTTCTCGAAAGGGCATAGGGAAAACCCTTTTAAACAAACATCGAAAGGTTGGTTCTATGATGTCACTTAAATCACTTTTTACAGGCTTAGGGACTTTAGTAGTGTTGGGTGCTACTTCAGTAGCTTCTGCAAATTGTCCTGCAGGGACCCAAGATTTGGGCGCTCCAAACGGTAAAACAGCGTGCCTTCTCAGTGGTTCATATATGAATACTGAAATGGTTCTCACAAATAATAATGAATACGTTTTAGAAGGTGGAGTTTTCTTTGGGAACGACAACAAAGAAAATTCGGTTCTTCGCATTCAAGCGGGGACAAAAATTTATGGCAAATCAGGTGCTGATTACCTCGTTATCACACGTGGTTCTAAAATATTCGCTCAAGGGACGGCAGATGCACCCATCGTGATGACCTCTGCAAAAGCTGAAGGTCAGCGTCAACGTGGTGACTGGGGTGGACTCATCATCAACGGAAACGCTCCAATCAACGGTTGTGATTCTGGTGTTTGCGAAGCTGAGGGCGAAGGGGCAACTGGTTTCTACGGCGGAACAGATGCCATGGATAGCTCAGGTGTTCTTAAATATCTCCGTGTTGAATTCGCTGGAAATGAAATTACTCCGGATAACGAGTTAAACGGAATCGCCTTCCAAGGTGTTGGAGCCGGTACTGAAGTCGACTACATCCAGGTTCACATGAACTCTGACGATGGCGTTGAGTTTTTCGGCGGAACAGTTAACGTAAAGCACGTTGTTCTTACTGGAAACAAAGACGATTCAATGGACTGGACGAGCGGTTGGCAAGGTAAGGCGCAATTTGTTCTTATCGAGCAGTATGCCGATCAAGCGAATAACGGTATCGAAGCCGATAATCTTAAGTCGCCAATGAATGCCATGCCAAGATCGTTCCCAACAATTTCTAATATGACTATGATCGGAACTAAATCTGACGCGGCAAAAGGTGGAGATGGTATTCTTCTTCGAGTCGGAACTGGCGCAAGTATCACTAATACAATCGTTACTGGTTTTAAGAAAGCTTGTCTTGATATCGACGATGCTGAAACTTTCAGACACGCTAAAGAAGAAGCTGGAATTGAGATTACGAATACAATCTTTGCTGATTGTGGTGTGACTTTCAAAGATGGTGAAGTACAGAAAGATAGTGATGGAAATGTGATTTTCACTGACTCTTTTACGATCTCAGACTTCGTAATGGCGACTGGTACTAACTATGTGCAAAGCCCTGAGCTTCAAGGATATATGCCTACTGCCAGCTCAATTGCCATGGGTAACGGTGAAGCTCCATTTGATTTCTGGTTCGAGCCAGTGGATTACATTGGTGCCTTCGAAGATTCGTCTGATGATTGGGCGTCTAAGTGGACTATCCACACAATGAATTAATAAAGAATATTTCAGGGTTCCTTTCACGAGGGGCCCTGAGTTTTTTAAGCCCCACCGGGGCTGTTTTTGCAAGAGGGACGATGTCATGAAAAAGCGAATGGGTACAATTCTTCTTTCTTTGATTATTTTTTTCTCAGTGATTTCTGTCAGCGGAAGTCAGTCAAAAAAAATTGATCAACTCAGTGAAGAACTTCTTCGGCTCAGATCTGAGGTTGAACGACTTAACGAAGAAGTCGAAACTAGTAAAGAAATTCATCAAAATGAGCTTAAAGCCCTTTCAATTCAGAAAAGTGAGTTGGAGTCTGACCTACAAAGGCAGAGGTTAACTCAGGATCAGCTTAAATCGAAAATTGTTAAAATCAAAACGAAGCTCAAAGATGAGGGCCTCGGTAAAGGGGAGCAAAAACAGGTTCTAACCAATCATATTCAAGAACTGCGCGCCTATATTTCTAGTTCTCTCCCTTTTCAAAAAGACATGCGCATGGAGGCTTTAGATAAGATCGAGTCTTCTATTGAGTCAGAAACGATGGCAACAGAGGTCGCCTTTAATCGCCTTTGGAATTTTATAGAGGACGAAATTCGTTTAACTAAAGAAAGCGGTCTTTTTAAGCAAAAAATTACGACTAAAGGGGGCGATCATTTAGCAAATGTGATTCGCTTAGGTATGATGGCGTTATTTTATCGCTTGGCAGACGGTCAAGTGGGAATGGCGCAAAAAAAACAGGGTTCCTGGGTTTTTATTGAGCTCAAGTCGGGGGAGTCTAAGGAACAAATCGAAACCCTTTTCACTTCTTTCAAAAAGCAGATTCGCAGTGGTTATTTCGAAATTCCCAATATATTGAGTGCAAAATCGATCTCTTTCGATGGTGAGGTATAAAATGAAGTTCGGTGTTATCACCCTAGGTATTTTTTCGGCTTTGATATTTATGAACCCAGGTACTGTTCATGCCTCCTCCCAATCAGAGACATCCGTGAAGGCGGAAACTGATGCCAATAAAAAGTCCCAACTCGAAAAAGCCTTTATGCGAGAGTTCGCCTTTTTGAAATCCCAAAAGCGAATTCTAGAAAAGCGAAAGACCCAGGCTTCGGGGTTTTACGGACAGCAAATTAAGAAAATTAAAGGTCAAATTCGGCAACTCGAAAAGACCTTAATTGCTGTCAGTGCCGAAACTGAAGAATTAAATCAAAATCTTCAAATGGCTCAGAGATCAGTTGAAAGCGTCGACGACAGGGTTAATCTTCTAGAAAACACTATGACTCAGGTCCAGACGAGTTTAAAAAACCTGGGGCTCAAAGACTCTTGGACGCAAAAAGAAGAAATTGTCAATTTTGAAAAAATGGACAGGCTTCTTAGAAATTCTTTGGTGGGACTCAATAGAGCCAACCAAGTCATAAAGTCTAAGAGTTCCTACTTTGATGAAAATGGTAAAGAAATCAATGGCGAAGTCCTTCGGATTGGGAGGGTTGCTTCTTTTGGACTCGCTACTGGTAAAACAGGAAATTTGGCACCCGCAGGAGAGGGGGAATACAAGCTCATTTCTCAATTTGCTGTCGAGAAAGAGCTTAAGGCTGAAACCCTTCCGATTTTTCTTTATCAGGATGGTCAAAAGGCTTTTGAAGAAAAGTCAGAAAAGACGGTCTTATCAACCATTCAGGCAGGTGGCTCAATTGCCTGGGTTATTGTTTTATTAGGCCTTTTAGGACTCTTCTTCATTGTCGCACGTTACTTAATGCTAAGAAAAGCGAGTCACGAAGAGGCTGATCTGGTTTCGAAAGTCGAGGCAAGGCTTGTCGACGATGGACACGAAAGCGCCAAAGAATTTTTAGCTAAGAAAACCACACCGACAGCTCGAGTTCTAAATTACTGCCTAGAGAAAGTGGGTATTGACCGTGAATCTATGGAAGATGTAATCAACGAAAGCCTTTTGCAAGAGGGACAGAAGCTCGATCGATTTAGTACAGTCATCCTAGTTTTTGCGGCGATTGCTCCACTTTTGGGGTTACTGGGCACGGTTACGGGGATGATTTCTACTTTCGATATTATTACAGAGTTTGGTACGGGTGACCCAAAGCTGCTCTCTAGTGGTATTTCTGAGGCTTTAATCACAACAGAATTAGGTTTGATCGTGGCAATTCCAACTCTTCTGTTGGGACACTTGCTTTCGGCCTGGTCGAAAAAAATAAAAGAATCTACTGAGGCAGCTGCCCTTAAAATTTGCCAAGTTATTTGTAGGTAAGGTTATGCAGGTATTTGAGCGAATCATTGAACTCATACTTTCAGGTGGATTTGTCGGAGTGCCTCTCGCCGTTCTCACCTTTGTAATGTGGATCGCTCTGAGTTATCGCTACTTTTTACTGAAGTCGATTCAAACAACTGACTTTGTGTCTGAGTTAGAGTCCCTCGATAGAAGGGACCTTAGAAATCAAGCCGATGTTGTTTTAAGTGAGTGGAAGTCTCGACTTTCAGAAAAGAACACTTTGGTCAGTGTCATCGTTGTAATCGCTCCTTTACTGGGGCTCCTTGGTACCGTTGACGGTATGATCGAAACATTTGAGTCTCTCGGAGATATGAATCTCTTTTCTCAAAGTGGTGGAATCGCGGGCGGAATTTCTTCGGCATTGATTTCTACGCAAATGGGTCTTTGTGTGGCTATTCCAGGCCTCATAGCGATGCGATTACTATTTGGAAAGCAAAAGACTATTTCGGCTCAATTAGAAATCAAGAGAGATACTTTTTTACAACGACAGTCCCTAGGTGGTCTGTCTCTTCCGAAAGAGGAGGCCTAAAAATGAGACGCAGAGGAAGCCAAAGTGAAGATCAGTTTGGAATTGATATCTCGCCCCTTATTGACATGGTTTTTATCCTTCTGATCTTTTTCATGGTTTCTACGACCTTTGTCAAAGATATGAAGCTCGATTTGGAACGGCCCGGAGCATCGAGCGCACAGCCGGCATCGAGTAAGAGTATTCGTGTTTACATAGACAAAAACAAAGAAGTATTCCTTGATGGTCAGTCCGTAAGAATATGGGTGCTTCAGGGTAAGTTGAGAGACCTTCTTCAAGCATCAAATCAAAAATCGGTTTTAGTCGTTACAGATTTAGGTGTACCCGCTGAACGTCTGATAGAAGTCGTTGACCAGTGTCGTCTAGCCGGAGCTGAAGATGTTGGTGTTGCAACCGAGCAGGAGTCTTAATTGAAAGACTTTTTAAATAGACTGCAGATTAAATCAATTTTAGTGGGTACAGGACTCAGCTTTTTGATTTTATGTGTAATGGCCTATTTGAACGATATTGTGAACGTGCAAAATTCAAAAACAAATGGAAGCACGGTTAATTTTAACGTACAAAAAATCGAAAAAAAGAAGACTGCAAAAATAAAGAAGCCTAAAAAACGCAAGAAAAAGCGCAAGAGCCAGGCGCAAAAAAGAGCAAGGCCTGATTTAAAGACAGCTCTATCCGGAAGCTCATTCGGTTTGGACCTTTTTCAGGTTGATCTCGGGTTAGGGGATTCCTTAGGAAAAGATCTTCAAGACATGGTTATGACCGAAGATAGTGTTGATAAAAAGCCGGTAGCTAGTCAAAGAGGCGTCGGCCTGGAATATCCAGCCGAAGCAAAGGCTCGAGGCATTCAAGGTTATGTTAACTTAAAGGTTCTTATCGATCGGCGTGGCAGAGTTGAAAAAGTGAGAGTTCAAGAATCTAGCCCCAGTGGAGTATTTGATCAGATCGCTATGGATGCGATTCGATCTTGGGTTTTTTCTCCAGCCGAATATCAAGGAGAGCCCGTTCGCGTTTGGGCCAAGCAATTAATCCGATTTGAATTGGAGTAGACTATGAAGTTTAATTTCCTGCAAAAATTCAAGAGTGTCAGCACTTTAGTTTTGACCTATCTAATGATGATCAGCTCGGCTCCAGCTCAAGACGATGTCGATTTTTACTCTATTGCACAGAGATTGGTCCAAGATGCTCAGTACAATCGTGCCTTAACATATATAAAAAGTATTCCTGAGGACGCAGATATATCGAAGGCTCGGATGAGCTTGTTAAAAGGAATTGTCTTTGTCAATACCAAGGCCTTTGAGGAGGGGCGAAAAGAGCTGGAGAGAGCTTTGCTTCAGTTTAAAGATGAAGAGCTAAAGATTCCCCCTGAGGTATATCTCTATTATTGTCAGAGCTTCTTTTTGCAAGGGGATTTTACCGGTAGCCTAAAATCATTAGAAAAATACTCTAAGGAATTAGCAAGGGAACCAAAGGCCCAAATTATCCGAGCCAATAGTTTATGGAAACTCGACCGCAAAGAAGAGGCATGGCAAATTGTACTCAAAGGAGAAGAGAATTTCCCAAATGAAATTCTTTTTTCACGACAGAAAATTGTCTTTATGATGGAGCTTGGACTCTATGAAAATGCTTTTCAGTTAGTTTTGCAGTATCTAGTTGAAAACTCAGCTCCCCCTCAAGAGTTCCTCAGTTTTGCCGTGAACTTTAGAAAAGCTAAACAAGAAAAGAATTCACTTAAACTTTTTGAAGTGGCTCGGCTAAGATTTCCGAGAAATGAAATGATATTGTTGGAATTTGCTAATAGTTACTACGAAAAAGGAAAGCTCTACCGAGCGGCTGAAATCTTTGAAGAATTGAGTCGTAGAAATACAAAGTACGTCAAAGAGGCCTCTGAACTTTATCGACGGGCAGGGTATCCGATGCGTGCCCTTGCTTTAAATAGAAAAATACAAGATTCAGAGACGAAGTTAAAACAGAGGCTAGCAATTTATATTGATCAATCTGATTTTGAATTAGCATCGAGCATGGAGATGGAGTTAAATAACTTAGGTCTCGGGAAAGACCAAGATATTAGCTACGCCCTAGCTTACAGTCATTTTCAGATTGGGAAGATTCAGCAGTCTAAAGAACTCTTGCGAAGAGTTACCAGAGAGGATCTTTACCGCAAAAGTCTAGCTTTAAAGTCATTGATGTCAGCCTGTCTTGATGGTCAGGGAGCTTGTTTGTGAAGCTGATTCTATCATTGCTCGTCATTCTCAGTGTTTGTAATCCTGCTAGAGCTCAGCATATTAAAGCAGAGATAAATGCTGACCCGGATTCAAATGTCGACACAAATTCCGTTGCTGAAATCGAAGTCTATCTTTTTGAGTCTGGAGAGGCTGTTCGGTTTGCGCCCATTTTAATCGATGGAGCTGCAGTCGCTAAAACAGACGAGGATGGATTTGCTATCCTCCAAAGTTTTACGGGGCTCAGAACTATTGAATTCGTTTTGAATCAAGGCAGAACACTTAAATATCCAGCTCAGTTTAAGAAAGATCAGCCTGGAAAACTCTTCATTAACATCAGAGGAGAATCTTTAGTTTCTGATTTTGAAAAAACCCAAAGGTCGATCGAGAAAAAAAGGATCGTCGGTCAGAATGTTGTTGAATTGCAAGGAACCGTTAAGGACGCGGAATCTGGAGCTCAACTCAGAGGTGCAAAAATCTTTTTTATGGGTATAGAAGAAGAGGCTGTGAGTGACGTCTATGGTAACTTTCGTGTCAAAGTTCCAGTTGGTCAGCATACCCTAACAGTGGTTCACCCCAAGTATTCAAGTAAAACTATTAAAGACCTCGAAATCAGCACGAGGGCAAAAACAATTTCTATAGAATTGGAGTCGTCGGGCCTAAAGCTCGATGACTTTGTCGTTCTAGCTCCTAAGGTTCAGGGATCCGTATCGGCCCTCATCGAGCTCAGAAGAAATACGAGTAATGTAGCGGAAGTACTTGGTGCCGAACAAATTTCGAAATCAGGTGATAGTGATGTCGCAGCCAGTTTAAAAAGGGTGACTGGTCTAACCCTAGTGGATGGAAAATTTGTTTATGTAAGGGGGCTCGGTGAGAGATATTCGAGCATTTTACTCAATGGGTTTAATCTACCGAGTCCGGATCCATATCGACGGGTGATCCCTCTTGATATGTTTCCTACCAGTGTTCTTGAATCGATGGTCATCCAAAAAAGTTACTCTCCCGATCGTCCTGGTGAATTCGGAGGAGGGACTATTGAGATGCGTACTAAGTCGATCCCTAAGAAGTTTTTCTTTAAATACTCTTTTGGAAGTTCAGTCGAAGACTACGAGAACTTCAAGTCCTACAATGGAGGTAAAACCGATGCACTTGGATTTGATGATGGAACAAGGGCTCTCCCGGTAGCATTAAAAGAGGCATTGGCTGGAAATCGTGAACTTAGAGAAGTGAATCCATTTAACCCAGAGGGATTTACAGCCGAAGAGTTAACGACTCTCTCTAGGAGCCTATCGAATAATTATTCGATCAAATCAGAAGATCCTGAAGTTCCTTATGACATCAAAGTTGCCAGCGGAGGTCAGTTGGATCTTGGAGTAGGGCGCTTTGGTCTCATGGGGTCCGTGCTTTATAAAAATAGTTTCGATCAAGACATAAAACAACAGTCCAAATATTTGTCCACTGGAGAGGAGCTTGTCGAAAGTGAGTCACGACGTATAGAGGAAAATGAAAAGACGGTTAATTTAGCACTCAGTTTAGACTTTGGTTTTCAGTGGAATAAGAAAAACAGGATTGAGGTAACTAATTTGTTACTTCGAAAGACGACAGATACTGTCGAAATAAATTCTGGTACAAATGCCGAAGGTGAAAATACGATCGATACCACTCTAGACTACATTGAAACTCAATTGAGATCCCATCAATTGCGAGGAAGTCACGAGGACCTCTTTGCGGGAAATGGCATAGATTGGCGAGTCTCTCAATCTCAGGCTCTGCGAAGTAATCCTGATCAAAGATTTTATCGGTTCGAAGAAGTTGACAGTGAATATCGTTTCAGTAACCGCAATGATGGCAATCAAAGGTTGTACAATGAGCTCGTCGACGACATTATTGATTATGGCTTCGACCTGAGTATTCCTGTAAGTCTGGGTTCTATCGTTGATAGTTTTAAAATTCGAACGGGTGCGAGTCTGACCGAAAAAAGGCGAGAGAATGACACGAGACGTTTCACGTTTTCGGATAAGCGAACTAATGGGTCGGCTGAAGATTTAAAAGGAGATATCAACGAGGTCCTAGGGCAAAGCGCAATTGGTCGGGATGGTTTTCTGTTGGTCGAGTCAACCCGGGCGACGGATAACTACTTTGCGAAACAGCGAATCGGAGCCATTTATGCGCTCATGGAGAGCGAGATAACTTCTAAGCTAAAGATTCTCGCTGGGGCCCGATATGAGAATTCAAAACAGGAAGTGACGACTTTTGATTTACACAACAAAGACAACTTACCAATTCGTGCGGAACTTGAAACAGTAGATATTCTTCCAGTTTATACGGCAACGTATAAGTTGAATCGAAAGGGTAATATGCAGCTTCGAGCCTCATACTCAGAGACCCTTTCGCGACCTGATTTTAGAGAATTGAGTAGCTCAACTTATACCGACGATATTGACAATATCGAAGTTGAAGGGAATCCAGAGTTAGAAACGGCAGTCATAAGTAATTCTGATTTGCGATGGGAATATTACTTTAGTTCCGATGAGCAAATTAGTTTTGGAGGTTTTTACAAGTACTTCGAGAAACCGATCGAAGCCATCATTAAGCCAGGAACAGAAGGAAAGCGATCATTTGATAATGCGAAGTTTGCGCGTAACTATGGCCTTGAGTTTGATACTCGATTTCGTCTCAAGCCAATGAGTAAAAATTTAAGAAATTTTACTATTGGAACTAATGTTTCTAGAATTTTATCAAAGGTTGAAATCGATGAAGCTTCCAAGTCTATTCAAACCTCTGATGTTAGGCCACTTCAAGGACAGTCTCCTTACGTCTTTAATTTTCAGCTGGAGTATGACCGCAAAAAATCGGGAACTACGGCTTCTCTTTTGTACAATGTCTTTGGCCAAAGAATCACTGAGGTGGGAACAAGTAAGCGTCCAGATATAATTGAAGATCCCTTTTATCAACTGGATTTTGTTCTCAAACAAAAAATTGGAAAAACTTATTCTGTTGGATTGAAGGCGAAGAATCTGCTCGACCCCTACGCGACGGCTCGGCAAGGTGCTGAGGTAACTCGACGTTATAAAAAAGGGCGTGCATTTAGCCTTGCTTTTTCGGGGAGTTACTAAATGGCGAGTTTGACGAGAGGTAATATGAACTCCAGCTTCAGATTTGGAATAATAGTGGCTTTGCTATTAATAAATTTCGGATTGAGTTCATGCGGGTATCACCGCACTGTCTCTAAAGAAACTTCAGCGGATGGTAGCTTCGAGGGAGGTGATAAGCCGAAAACCTCAGCCGAAAAAAATCTCTTTGAACTTGTCGAGAGTGGAGACATAGAAAGTTTACGCTTACGAATCGCTCGAGGAAGCGATCTCGCTTTGACCAATGAAAAAGGTCAGTCTCTTATAATGTGGGCTGTTATATGGAACCAAAAAGAGATCATTGAATTACTTCTCCAAGAGGGAGTTAACCTTGAGATTCGTGATAAAGATGGAAGGACTGTCCTCGAATATCGCGACGTCAGTGAGGAGCTCGTGGTCTTTATTGAGGCCTGGCAAATGCGCGAAGAGCTACAGACTGAATTTAAGGAGGCTCTTGAAATTGCTGACTTTAAAAGAGTTTCTGAACTCCTCGAACTGGGAGTGAGCCCAAGTGTCCGCTATGAGGAAGGTGCAACGGCTCTCATTTTAGTTCTTAAAATAGCAGACCCTAAGGACCGTGGAAGTTATCGAAATTTTCGCAGAGTGATACAGGCCCTTCTTAAATTAGACACGAGTCGCAAGCCAGTCTATGAGGTTGATTTGAATGCTCAAGATGATTTTGGGAAGTCGGCACTCGACTGGGCCAAAGAAAAAGGGGACCGCGGTTTGGTTAAAAATTTGGAGATGATTGGAGCACTCTGAGTCCATTCTAAATAAGCGTTTCATACTGATAATTCATAAGTTAAGATTTCCTAAACATTGTCTAAAATATCCCAGTGGTTTTCATAAATTAGTCTCAATTCAGCTCCTGCTGAATTTTTGTTCTTGAAAATAAAAAACTTAGTTTTAGGGCCTAAACAGGATCAGACCTTAGTCCGATAAATATAAAGTCTACGGGGAGTTTTTGGTGTCTATTAGGTCCTTACTTTGCCTATTGGTTTTATTGGGGTGGATGAGTCCGGGGTTCGCACAAGATTTTGTTCCAGGGGAAGTCATCGTAAAATTGAAAGATCGCGACTCTGGCAAAGCCAATTTCATGAGTAAGTCGTCAGCTTCGATGACTCTCAAAAAATCCTATCCGGTTTTAAGAACTCACAAAATGGCCCTAAAAAGCGGTGCCGATGTTATGGCCACAGTCGATGCCCTTAATAATGACCCCGACGTCGAATATGCTGAGCCAAATTATTACCTCAGAAAATCAAGCACTGAGCAGGCCCAAGGCCGTGTCGATTACGAAAGTGCCCAGGCGGCATTTTATGAAGTTCAATCTATGAGTGGATCGAGCTTTAATCAAAGTAGCGCCAATATTCAGGCCGAGCAGGCTTGGGATTTATTGTCCGGGGGGGCGACTCCTCCGGTGATCGCAGTCATTGATACTGGAGTTGATTATAATCACGATGTTTTTCAAGACAGCGGAGCCATGTGGGTTAATCCCGGAGAAGTGCCTGGTAATGGAATTGACGATGATAATAATGGTTACATTGACGATATTCATGGCTGGAACTTTGTGGCCAATAGTAATTCGCCCATTGATGACGATGATCATGGAACTCACGTAGCTGGAATTATCTTGGGATCAACCCAGAATATTTTGGCGTCACCAATCGGTTCAGCTCAAATTCGAATTATGGCTCTTAAGTTTCTTGATGACCAGGGGATCGGAACCACGACGGACGCCATTGAAGCTATTCATTATGCGATAAACAATGGTGCAAAAGTTCTCAATAACTCATGGGGTGGAGGAGGATATTCTCAAGCTCTCAGAGACGCTATTGTATCCTCTAATAATAATGATCTAGTTTTTATTGCCGCCGCTGGAAACCAAGCTTCAAATAATGATAGCTACGCGACTTATCCTGCCAACTACGACATTCCCAATGTATTTTCGGTAGCGGCCACGAACGACTACGACTACCTCGCTAGTTTTTCGAACTATGGTAAGAGTACAGTCCATATAGCAAGTCCCGGTGTTTCCATATACAGTACACTCGCTGGAAATAGCATGGGGTATCTTTCGGGAACAAGTATGGCAGCTCCCTTTGTTGCGGGTCTTGCGGCTATGATGGTTCATGAAGAAAGTAGTATCGATGGCTTTCAAGTAAAAACGATAATTGAAGATACGGCCAATCGTGTTCTTAGTTTACAAAACCGTGTTGCCAGTGAGTCTCGGATTAATATGTACAACGCTGTTAATGTCGCAGCGACGGGACAAGCTCTCAATTATCAGCCAGGGAGTAACATTGACCCCTCAAGAGAAATCGCTTCTGAAGTTCAGGGTGGTGGTTGCGCGGCAATTCTTCCGCTTATAAAAGATATTATTGGTGGTCCTAAGGGACCATCGGGTCCCGCGAATTACTTACGCTTTCTCGGACTGCTTCTGGTTCTTCTTTCTCCGGTAATGATTCTATTGACCATGAGAAATGCGAGTAAAGAACGAGAGGCCCAAGGCGGTGGACAGAATAGACGACGTTATGACCGTTTTAAAGTCGATACTCAGGTGCAGATTTTCTTTGGTAGTCAGCAGCTTTGTGGTGCTGTCAGTTGTATTTCCCTGGGGGGGGTAAGAATTGATACCCATGATTCACTTCACGACGGAGATCAAATTTCAATGAAGATCCAAGGACCTGACGAAGATAGCTACATCGAAGCCAGTGGTGAAATCGTTTGGTCGAAGGATCAAGAATCCTATGGTGTGAAGTTCAACGAAATCGATGATATGAATAAGGTTCAGATCAGCGAGTGGACAAAGGTTCTAGAAAAAGACTAAATTATTAATTTTATTAATTCAAAAAAGCCAAGAGAAAGACGTTCGTCTTTCTCTTGTTTCGATCGTTGTTCAATTAAAATATAATTTGGACCTTGAGCATCCAGTCACTGACGATGTTTCCGCGATAGATGTCTTCGCTGCCGATGGCATTAATAATATTTAAATTCTCGATACCAATATTGAGCCCTTGGGTGATTGTCATCATGGTGCCAATGGCAAACATCGGTGTGAGTGTCACCTCTCCATCGAAATTGTCGATTTTGATTCGTGTTATGCCAAGGCCAGGCGCTGCGTAGATTTCCCAAGAGCGAATCGGAAAATGAGCCTTGTAAAAAGCACCAAAGTTAATGACTTCGGGCTGACCATTATCACCACCGGTGTAGAAGCGAGCTAATCCGCCGATGCCAAAATCTCTATGGAGCATGTATTCGTAGTCGATTCCAAGGCCGATACCACCACCGTGAAATCCAAGAGCTCCCACAAGGTTGTGATCTCGATTGGCATAATCCAGTTCAGGATTAAATAGTGAAGCCTGACAGATAGGGCTCAAACCGAGGATAAGAATTATTAGAGTTAGATATTTCATAGGGCAACCTCCAGACCTTTATGACTCTTTCTGATTTCAGAAAAGAGATCAAGTCTGGGGGCGCTTTATCAGTCTTTTGGGCACTGAGTTAAAGGCAAGAAAATTTCGTCCACGTTTCTCCTTAAAAAAGAAAGCTGTGATTGAACTTAGTTTCCTCGCTCTTCTGTCGTTCCATAGGTTTCTGTAAAGAAGTCCATGTCCACTTCGGGGACTTTAGCTTCGCAAATATCTTTGATCCCTTGGGGAGCATTTCTGAGTTCACCGGATTGACTCACACCAAGCACGAGCCACAAGTCTTCAGCAATGGCGTCTTGTCTATAGACGCCATTACAGAAAACGTTGACGTTATCAAAGAGTGCTTTTGGGAAGATGCCTGCTTGTCCAGCAGCTTCGATACCAAATTCAGGACCTTCTCTTTCGAATTGAAGAAGAACATCATTGTTGTCGCCAAGAGCGTACTTTTCACTCTGGGGATCAATGTAATCGAAGACCTCTGGGTTTCTGATGGCTCGAAAAACATGTTGAACCATACGGTTTGCGCTAACCTCGGTCAGTTGGGTTTTAGTCCAAATTTCATCACTATCGCGCATACCACGGGCCACAGTTTTGTACTTACCATTATCTAAGCGTCTAGAGACAGTGATATAGGCTTTTAATCGGTGACCTCTTGGGCTGCCTTCTCCACCATAGCGAATCCATTGGGATCTATTCAGGTGAAGGTTGAGGATAATGCTGACTTTATAGGCGGCATCTTCTTGATCGGCTCCTCCTAATCGTCCACCGGAGTGCTCTTCGACGCTGGGAACGAACCACTCGTGTTTTCCGATCATCATATTTTGAATGCGACTTTCACTTTGAGTTAGTTCAATTTCGCTCATATCGCCACCTTGTTCATACTCGACAAAGACGCGGTTAAACTGCATTCCGCACTCAACATAGGGGAATTCGGTTATACTTTCTAGCTCGACAGCGAAGACTGTTGAAGACAAAAGCAGTAGTAGGGGGATTGATAAAAGTTTTTTCATTGAACGTACTCCGGGTGAGTAAAGTAAAGAAACATATTCATAAATTGGATATTACTAAATAGGTAAGCGTACTGAAGCTCCATAAAGCTTTCGCTCAAAAGAATACTTAAGGCATTCTTTAATGGTCTTGGAAGTCCAAGGTCGTCCTTGAGTAGGGTCGCATAGGCAATCCAAACGCCAGGGTTGACGCGAATAAAATTCTTAATGCGATTTTGTTGGGCCAATATGAACTCAAACTTCTCTTGAAGCGGAACGTTGTCGTCGTCCTGGATTTCGATGACCTGGACGGCTGTTTGAATGAGCTTGTCCATTTCTTGGAGGAAAAGTCGAGCTTCTCTCGAGCCTGTATTTTCTGGAAAATTCCTAAGCCCCTCGTTGATGGCACTTCGAATTTGTTCCTTTCGTTCGGCGAGAGCATCAAGTTCTGTTTGAGTTGCACCACCTTCGAGAATATAAACTTCTTCTTCTCTTCCTGCGCGAATTTCTTGTTCAGCCTTTTGTTTTCTGAGGTGAGTGATAAAGTACTCCTTAAAACTTTGTCTGAATTCAGTTTCGTGTTCGATCATAAATTTGAGATCTGCGGCATTTTTATGGATCATATATGAGCCTAAAGCTCCATCAAATGGCCAGTATTTTAGGGTATTGATAGAATCCGGGTTTGAGCCGAGCTGGGTGAGCATGGGGACCCCAGAAAGTCGTTCGCTCTCGTGACCTAAAATACTGCCAAAGCGAAAGAAGCTAGAAAAATTGTCAGTGGCTTCAATTGTATTGGTGTCGAGCATAACCATAGCCGCAATGACTGAGTAGATACGGACAAGTTCACTGGACGTGGCAGAAAAGGTCGCATCGGGGACAATCTCTAGAGTCTTTTGCGGCGTTAAAAAGGCAGGCCGGAGTCTCTCGGAAAGAATCGAAATGATAAGCTGAATGGTTTCAGATTCAAAAGCGCTTCCTGAGATCACTTTTTCTAGGTCGGGGTAAGAGAATCGGACGAGCTGCTGATCGTATTCTGGAATACCAATACGTCGAGTAGTAAGCATCATCATGGCAATCACTTGATCAAACTCAATTCCTCTCACTTTGAGGCGTCCCAACGAACCTTGTAGCCACTGATCTCTCGAAGGTTTGCGTTCGACAACATAGGTGATTTCCGGTAGATCCTGAGGCTGAATCGTGACTTCTTTAAAGCGATTTTCGATATCGAGTAATGGGTTGAGCTCGGGAGTGCGAATAATCGAATGGAAGAAATCGCGACCAAGAATTGCCGCTGAACCAAATTCATCTTCGATGGCACCAAATTCCATGCGTAAGCCGAGATCAGTTTCGCTCCGTGTTTGAGCTTCGGTCTGCAAGCTGCGAATTCGGAAGGCCGTTTCATCGAGAAAGTGTCTAATGCGAATAAAGTAAAAATAGAGGCGATAAATATAGCGATAAACTTGGTACCACTGAAAGTTAATACGATCTTTAGGCAAGTTCGTAAGGCTGTAAAAGGAATGATAGTCATCGATAACATTACTCACGATTTCAGCTGGTGTCGTTCCAAGATCGTGACGATTACAGATAGGCGAGCGACGAGTGTCTTCATCACTACAGTACATATAACGCTTATTAGGGATCTGCCTAATATGAGAAGTTTCGATCTCTTCCCAGTGTTCGAGATCGAGTTGGTCTTTGATATCTGAAATTTGAATAAAGCGATCGTTAATGATATTCCAGCTTTGTTCGCTGTCTGACATTCGGCTCTGATCAACCTCAAGAAGTCCCGTGTAGGCAGCGCGCACGGCCTGAACGTCATAAGGGCCGGGGCCATTATATTCTAGATGGGCATCTGAAATGTAATCCATAACCGTAGTGTAGTTACGGTTGACCTCTTCGGGATTTTCGTCATCAAAGTTCCAGTTCTTTTTATCGTAGGAGCCCAGGAAATTATGACGGAGGCCGAAGGCGTGACCCAATTCGTGACTTAGAGTTTTACGATAGCTCGAAACCAAGAGTTCGGTAATGTCGCCATCGATATAGCGCTCAGAATAGCCGATTTCTTTGGTTTCTAGGACCGTGTGGCCAGAGTTAATATTTTTGATAACTTCATTAGTGAAAAGTTCTTTTTGAATTTCAAAAAGTGCCATTTGCTTTGTATTCTGATCTAGTCGCTCACTAGTGCGAATGTATTCCATCAACTCACGACCGAGACTCTCTCCAATTTTTGCCTCATCAGTCAGTGCGCCTTCTTCGAGGGTATTTTGTAAAGTTCTGAGCAAGAAGAGCTCTCTTTTGAGTTTAGGGTCTTCAGTACCTACTTGGTGGTTCGGAACCTCGAGACTTCTAATATCGAGCAGACTTCTATTCATACTAAGAGTTGCCTGAAAAATGTTTCGGTCTCTGCTCTCTTGTGGAAGGGTGTCGAGTCGCTCCACATAATTGATAGTTGGATTAAAGCCTGTGAAATCCATATCAGAATACCAAGGGATAGCGACCTCTTGGCTATCGCCAGCTTCGGCATCTCGTCTAGCCTCAAGAGCTTCCATTTCAGCACGCATTCTCTCGCCCGCCTGACGGACTCTTTCGCGACGTTCCTCATCGATTTGTTCTTGAATATCTTCAAGTTGATTCAGGCGTTCAATGGTCTCTCGATATTTCATGTTTTCGTTGTATTCTTTACGGGCCAGGGCGCGATCCTTTTCCCATTCCAAAACATTGCGAATGTTTCCGCCGTAAACCATGACATCAGAATTTTCAAAAATTCCAGAGCGCGGATTCGGAGAAGGGTTAACCATTCCTAGAACTTTCATGCGAAGATCTTTGTCGAGCCAGTAAATAAAGTTCTTATCGAGGTCACCCAACTGGGCCGAATCGTCCTCTAGAACTTCGAGAGCTAGGTAATTGCCCGCTCGCTCAAGGGGAGTGTCTTTAAAAGCCTTTTTAAGGGTTCGATTCCAGTCTTCAATGACACTTTGAGTGGCTTCAATAAGACCTGCGCGCAGACGCCCATCATTGGTTGGAAGGCCTGCAAGAGTATAGGTAATAACTTTGCCATTTCTAAAACTATGCTGCATTTGAAGGGGAGGCCTGGTGCCTATGCGTCCAATATTATTGTACTCATTGGGGTTCTTGCCTCTAAATGTGAAAATGCCGTATCCGAGCCGACGTTGGGCCTCGTAGGGAATGGCTTCGATATCGGGAACGTCATTTTCTCCGTTATACTTTTTAAAAGAGATACGTTCCTTGAAAGTAAAGTTTGCTTGTGACGGGTACCAATAGTGAATCAAGCCAGAGGTTAGCCACTGGTAACTACAACCGGGGTAAGGGTGAACGGCATAGGTTCCTTCGAGTGAGAAGTTTAGCACTCCATCAGAGGGTAGTCGCATGTCAATATCGTTCACAGTACTATTCGCCTGGCGAATTAAACACTGCCCTGCTCCAAAGTAAGAAAGAGGTGAGGCTACGATTGGAATTGTATTTTGTCTCCAGTCGATGATGGCAATTGCACCTTCAGCCTGGGGTGAACTCTCGATGTACTCGTCAGACCAGAGGTCTTCACCCCGTTCGTTTTGGTTCCTTCGAACGTAATAACGAGCCGGAAGGGAAATGAGTTCTTCAAAATCCGTTTCAGTATTATTAGGATGGGGGTCGAGAGCGTAGGCCCTTTTTACAACGACCCGCTCCTCTTCAAAGTAAAACTTCACAATCTCGAGCTGACCATTGAGACCAGGAAAGGTCAGTGGAAAACGATTTGGAGAATCGAGTAGTGTTCTTCTAAAGAGAAACTCTTGATTTCTCATTTGATCGACGATGAGAGTGTTTCTGAGGTCACCCGTTAGACCATCTCTAATAACTTCAGGAGTGGCACTCGAATCGATAATCATTAAAAATTGAGCTCCCGGATTAAGCGCACGTCGTGTTGAAAGAGTGGGAGATTGAATATCGTTGTCGGCTTGAATTGAAGGCAAAAAGACTTCAATGGGTTGTATGGGAACTCTATGGGAAATAACAACCACACAATTGCCAGGATTGAGTCCTGACTGAGAGGCCTCTTCTGTAGTACATCGACGGATTCTCTCTTGATCTTGCCCTTGCGCGAGAAGCTGCCTTCTACGCTCAGTGATGCTCGAATCATTGAGAGTCGTTATTTTAAAAATATAGAGGCCGCTGCTGAATGTGCGAGTTAATATTCGAGCATTGTCATCTAAATTGATATTAAGGCCAGACACGCTTTCAAACTGTCCAACTGTAAAAATGCGCTGATCGAAATCTCGCGAGTTCAGAATTTCTCTTCCGGAATCGTCGGTGTTAAGGGGCATGTCGACTGCGAGTCTACGATCTTTATTCAGGGGAATTTGCACGTGGCTTGCCTCAGAAAAGCTCGATTCTTCTAAGTAAAGAGTGGGGCCCTTGAAACCTTGATCGTCTTTTATTTGTGCGACTTTTCCGTAGGAGATGACGGGAACTTTAAAAAGAGGAGTGATGGTCTTTCCATCTTCAGATTGAATACTGATTTGCTGCTGAATGGACGAGAGGCTTTCGGGGCCGCTACTGACTCTATAGGCAGTCATATAAGAGCTATCAAATGCGATTTTTAATTGAATTTGCTCCCCTGGAGTTCCAGGTAAATAGAGTTCATCAAGAAGCAGTTTCATCTGGTCCGGAGCGCTGCTACTCGTTACAGGAAGGAGTCTACCAAATGACGGACTCTCTTTAAACATCTCTTCCGAATCAGCAAGAGTGACTTCAAACTGAATCCCGTCGAATTGCTCGAGACCAAACATTTGAGGTTTAATAGTCTGTGGGAAATCCACCATGATTCGACTTCTTACGGAAGGTGAGAACCGCAGGTGGGTTGCGTTTTCCCAAGATGTTTCTTGAAGGCGTAACAAACTCGTTTCTTCGTCAATCGTATTTTTTATTCTTTTAGTTTTACCGTAGGACTGAATCCGGTACATAAAGGCAGGATAGACCTGGGAGTTGTTATGGTTCGATACAATGCCTTTATTTCTAACGTGTGCGGCGACCTCTTCATTAAGAACCTGGTAAACCGTGATATACTTTTCATTCACCTCAAGGTTAAATTCAAGTGATTGGCCGGTGCTGGTTTCTAGGTAAAGTTCGTCAAAAAGGGGTTTTAGGGCTCCTGGTACGTTCGAGGCTTGGAACTGACTTAAAACTTGCGGGCGAAACACATTTCTACTTTGATAGATGCGGGCATCGGCTTCTTGTCCGGTGCTCCCTGTGACTCTCATTTTCTTTAGAGTACTGATTGAAAAGATATTGTCGCCAGCCCCATCTGGAAACTTGGCGGGTCTTTTTTCGGTACACGAAATAAGGCTCATAGCTAGCAATGCTAGTATCATCAATTGAATTTTGATTAAAAGGTTCTTCATTAAATCCATGCGCTAATCCCCAAGAAAACTCCAGAAGAGTTTTCGTTATAAAGCTGTATATTACTCGTGCGACCATCGGAGTGGAGGGTTTGTCCACTGTTCATATGACCGAACTTTAAACTCATATTTTTGTGAAGGTTGTACTTTAATGTCTGGCTCGATGAGAAAACGGAGTCGTAAACCGACTCATAGGTCCATCGACTGCTCAGTGCGAAGTTGAGAGTGAGAGAAAGCTTGTCCAGTATTTGGTAGCTTGCACCAAAGCTGTTAGTAAGTTTGTGTTGTTTGTTATCAACGCCGCGGAGGGATTCTTCGAAATCGTGAATATTTCGGGCGTAGTTGACCAAATAACTCAAAGAAAGTTTCGTACTAGGGATACGAATTAGGTTTGAAAGCCCCGCCGATAAAGAGAGGTTTAAGGAGTCATATTCTGTCAGAGTTTTGCTAAGTGGTAGGCTTATTCCAAGAATTGGCGTCAAGGTATGCCATGAAGCCAATTTGGGGATGAGCCCTGGAAGTTGCCCGTTGATGTCAATAGCATGGAGGTCACCATAGTCCTCAGATCGTTTGTTTAAGTCCTGATAACCATCAACACTAGCGCCCAGTTTAAAATTTTTGTGAAACTGATAGCCAGCTGAGAGTTGCCCTGAAAGACTTTGGCTGTCTCTACCATCTTGGAAATTAATGGAAGATTCAGAATAGGTTTTAGAAAAGGCTAGGGAGAACTTTTGTTGTTTTTTTCGCTTTATTTGGTTTTTTAGGTGAGGTCGCTTGACCATAAAAGTTTTCTTGCCAGATTTATAGCTCCGTTTTTTTTGTAAACGACGACTGGCTTTACGACTTCGTTTTTTAAAACGCTTTTTCGATGGCTTCTTGAGCTTTTTCTTAGAAGACCGGACTTTTTTCGAATAATCGATAGCAGTATTTTTTGGTGAGGCAGCTGGCGTTTTGGAGTGCGCAGAATGGGAGGACGCTAGGCCGATGACAATAGCCAAAACGATAAGGTGTAAAATTTGAATTCTTCTATCTAACTTCATGCTTCACTTCCCGAAGGTAAGAACTAAGCAAGAGTCGTACGAAGTGAATCGATTGAGTTCGTTAAAAGTTTAAAAAAAATGGGCCCGGTAATCGCCAGTAATCAATAGTTTAGAAGCTTTTAGTAATGGGTGTAGAGGCTTTTTATACTTGAAATTAGAGATAATTATGCAAAAGTCCTCAGGTATTCCTGATTTTTGCTGAGTCGAGCGGCTTTTTGCGTCTTGGGAATGGGGTAGAAAATGGACCGACAAAAGAAAAATGTACTTGAGCCCGCTCATAATTTTTCTACTTTATGGAGCTTTGGTTTTGAAAAACATGGTCGAAGAAAATGACCTTGGAACTCGCTTTAAATCCTTTTGAGGTATCAAAAGGGCACGAAGCGAATCATTCCCTTTATTTTTTAGGTCACTTCTCTTTAATCTTAGAGTAATGCTATTTTTACGCTTTGTCCTTTGTGGCTTTTTAATGTTTTCAGGTCTTGCATGTAGTGAGATGTTTAACCATCAAATCGGAGTCGGTGGATCTGGTGATGGTGACGATCCTGGTGATGGCCCTGGTGATGGAACTCCCATCATCGACGGGGGTTATAAACTTCAAGGAGCTACGGTTGACTTTTCAGGTCGACTTTTTCTAATAGAACAAGGGCAAACAGAGGCCACAGGATACAAGGGTGTGTTTTCTACTTCATTTAATTCAGAAACTTTGATTGAAGGTCCGGATCCAATCGGCGCTCCAGGAGATAACTACATTCTCTATTCCAAGGGCTTTTCTTTAGATCATATTTATACGGAATAATTGTTCCTCCGGTATTCTATTCAGGAATCTTAACAACTACTCAAGTTATATAAAGAGAGTGCCGTCTTATCTTGAGAAAACAGAGTTAAATTGTGAAGTTAGCTTTTGTCTAGGCCGATAAAAGACTAGTAGGACGTAGGTTAATGAATCAATACTTAAAAGCATTTCTCTCATTTACATTCATCTTTGTTTTAGCTTTAGAGCTGAATGCAGACCCATTGTATTTCAATTACAATGGTCGTATCCTGCGTCCGGATGATACTCCGCTCAACGCGGCTAGCGTCGACTTTACTGTACAAATTATTTCAACAACCGATGGTTGTGTCCTATACGAAGAAACTCACAATCTTGACATGTCGACCTCTGCGGGAGTTTTTAACTTAAAAGTGGGCTCGGGTGCGAGAGCTGGAACGGACTACGAAGATACCTCAACACTTGATCAAGCTTTTGATAATGGATTGGGCAATATTACGGGCCTGACTTGTGATTCGGGAACAGCTTATGATGCTGCTCCAGGTGATGCCCGCGCCATTCGTTTGACGATTAACGAAGGCACTGGTGTTATTCAATTTTCAGAAAACATCAATATGGCCTCGGTACCCTACGCCCGCTACGCTACAAAGCTTGAAGGCATGGGGGCCGGTGACTTTTTAGCTGTGGACGGCGTAAATAACATCGACCAAACCAACTTACAAAACGTATTTGGTGGCGGTAACTACACTGAACTCATGAACTTGATTAACGGTACGAGTGCCCAATACGCAGACCCGGCTGGGGCCAACTTCACTCCGACAGCTCCTGTGGACTTTAATAATCAAGCCTTACAAAACTTGGCTGATCCTGCGAACGCGACAGATGCAGCCACTAAAAATTATTCTGATAGCTACATTGGTGGAGCGGCAGCCGATTCGGCAAGCCTCTCGGTTTTAGCCGGTGGGGCTGATATCGGAAAAGTTCTTACTTGGAATGGAACGACTTGGGTTGCTAATAATGTGACGGCAACAGATGCCACGAAACTTCCCTTAGCCGGCGGAACCATGACGGGTGATATCGACATGGGTGGAAATGACATTCTCAACTCCGGTTTTATAACCATGTCGGCCAATACTTACTTACACCTTGGGACCTACGCGGCTGATCCTTCGGGGTTAACGGCGGGCCATGAGGGTGTGACTTGGTATAACTCAACGAGCGATGAACTTAAGATTTGGGATGGTGCTGCCGCCCAAGTGATTGGTGGTTTTGACATTGGTACTGCGGCAGGAGATGCCATGGGTGCCGATGCGGTTCCGAACTGTTTGGCCACGGAGAAACTACAAATGAGTGCCGGTCCCGTATATACCTGGTCTTGTGTGACCGATGCCACCGGCGGTGACTTTGAATCTGACGGTAGCGTTGCCATGACGGGTAATATTCGACTTAACGGAAATTACCTCAGTGGCGATGGCGATAGTGAAGGTGTTTTTGTTGGTAATACAGGTCGAGTGAATATCGGTGGAGCGACGACATTTGAACACCAACTAAATATCGAGAGCAACGATGTAACGCTTTACACACCGACAAGTGGCGCGGTTCGATCGCCTCTACCAGACGGAATAGGATTAGAAATTAAAAATACTGGTAACTCAACTGGAACGGGAGCCTTTTTGAGTTTGTCTTCTGATAATAACATCGGACTTTCTTCTCAAACCTTTCTAGGGAATATATCAGATCCGAGTAACTATGATTCAACATTTGTCATAGGAGCGAGCACAGGAAACGCCAGTTATGAAGAGCGAATGCGGATTGATGTCAATGGTAACGTGGGGATCGGTCTTGATGGTGCCAATAATCCAAGTATTTCAACAGGGGCAAAGTTGGATGTTGAAGGTCGCATAGTTTCAGGCCCTGCCGGAACGGCTACTGGAGAAACTGGCGCGATACGTTTAGAAGAGCTCGCAGCTAATGGAACAAACTATGTTTCATTACGGGCGCCTGACTCAGTAGCTACCGACGTTGTCTGGACCTTACCAGGTACCGACGGCACCAATGGACAAGTTCTTTCGACAAATGGCTCGGGAGTACTCTCGTGGCAAGACTCTGGTGTTGGCGACATATTAAATAATGGAAACTCAGGGGCTGTGGTCATCGGTTCTAATGACAATAGTTTGAGCTTAGAGGCAAATAATAATGTGGCCATTCAGATTCAAGCGAATGGTGATATCGCTTTTGATACAGATACTTTGTTTATAGATGAAGATGTCAACCGACTCGGACTGCGTAATACATCTCCTGATGAAGAAATCCATCTCGGTGATGGAACGCAATCGGTATCGATTAAAGTTGATGCCTCAAGTGCCGGGATTCACGATGCATTGATTCTCGAGAATACTTCAGGGGGAACCAACAGAGGACCGGCGATTCAGTACATAGATAGTGGTGGTTCCGCAGGGCGAATTTCAGTTTCCCGTGGGCCAAATAATTCAGTATCACAAATGGTTTTTGAAACTAGATCTTCGAGCACCGTCGCGGAACGAATGCGAATTGATACCTCAGGAAACCTTGGAGTCGGAACGACGACCCCAGAAGATCGGCTTGATGTAGCGGGCTCGATTCGATCGGCAGCGCGAGGAAACACTGCCGGTGAAGGTGGTCAAATTCGTCTCGAAGAATTGGCGACTTCTCCGGACGGGGGAGCTGATGGAGTTCCTGAATTTGTTGGTTTTCGAGCGCCGGATAGTGTGGCGAGTGATTTAATTTGGACCTTACCAGGTACCGACGGCACGAATGGCCAAGTTCTTTCAACTAATGGTTCAGGGGTACTTTCGTGGGCTTCTGCCGGCACCGGTGATTTTGAGTCTGACGGTAGTGTTCCTATGGCGGGAAACATTCAATTGAACGGAAATTACTTGAGTGGTGATGGTGGTAATGAAGGTGTTTTTGTTGATGGAGCTGGAAACGTCGGGATAGGCATCTCGTTGCCTTTGGCAAAATTTCACATCAATGGAGGCACTGGTTCGCTGTCAACAGGAGTCGCATTTGGAGATGGTGATACAGGGATTTTTGAAAATAGTGATGACTATTTAAGATATATTGGAACGGCACATATGTTTGACGGTCAGCTTCGACTTGATAATGGAACTGCTGCAGCCCCAGTTATAGTCGGTACGGAGAATTCATCAGGTTTATATTTTGAATCAGGTGGCGGTAACGGCAAAGTGATGATCTCAACAGAAGGAACTGAACGGTTGAGAGTAGATCATCTAGGAAATGTCGGTATCGGAACAAATGCTCCAACAAATATTTTAGATGTCAATCCTGCTGCTGCGCCAGCATCTGTTGCGGGTAGAGGCGTTCGAATCAAATCTCAAGACGCAAGTTCGAATAGTGCAGGTGGAAATCTTTTAGTCACATCCGGACAGGGTGAAGGGAGTGGTGGCGCTGGAGGAGATATAGAGCTTCGATCAGGAAATGCTGGTTCGGGTTCGACCGGAAATGGCGGAAAAATGACCATACGCTCTGGTTCGGCCCAGGGAACCGGCAATGGTGGTAACATCGATCTTGTCGCAGGTAATGGAACTGGCGGTGCTGCGACCGGAAATGGTGGTAATATTAATATCACTGCCGGAAACTCTGCGAGTTCTGGTTCAGGTGGACCGGGTGACATCTCTTTAACAGCCGGTAATGCCAGTGCTGGAAGCACGGATCAAGATGGTGGCGATATCACTTTATCCGGAGGTCTCAACAATGGTGGAAACGATGGAAATATTCTTCTCAATCCTAATTCAGGTAATGTCGGAATCGGTACCATTTCGCCTTCGTCAAAGTTGGAAATAAATGGAGATTTGGCCATTATAGGTATAGCCGCTCCCGCAGTCTCTTCTACCGGACAAGGGAGAATTTATTTTGACTCTGCTTCAAGTAAGTTTAGGGTGTCAGAAAATGGTGGAGGGTACGTCGATCTTGTTTCTGGTGGCACCGGTGACTTTGAGTCTGATGGTTCAGTTGCAATGACAGGACGATTGACCTTGGCCGATGGTTCTCAGGCCACGCCAAGTATGGCTTTTTCTTCTGATAATCAATTGGGCTTTTACTACGGTGGTACAAATGTAATAGGGATAACCGATGGTGGAACACAGTTTGCGACAATTAGTCCAACAAATGGTTTAGTGATTAACTCAGGGCCTATGGTTCGAACCGATGGTTACCGTTTTCATACTGACACCGATACTGGTATAACAAATCCCGCAGACAATACACTGGGACTCGTGACTGGTGGTAATCAAATATTAACAGTCGACCCATCTTTTCAGGTTGGTATTAATAATAATAATCCGTCATTTAATCTGGATGTTACCGGTGATATGCGTGTTCTTGCTTCAGGTGGTTCAGCCACTGGGACCTACGAAGCTTATAGTAGTTCTTCTACTGATGGAGCTGTGGTTAATTTTTACCGAGCTAATGGTGCGAGTGGAGCCCCGGCTGCGGTATCGAATGGTGATTTACTTGGTGGAATCAATATCGGTGGATATGCTCCAAGTGGCTCTTTTCAGACATCTGTTCAGATTTTGTCGAGCGTAAACGGAGCGCCATCGGGGACTAACATTCCTAGTGATTTAACTTTTGCTCTCAACGATGGTTCGGGAATGCAATATCCCGTCTTGATGACTGCTGACAATTTAATGGTAACCACGGGCAAGGATCTAGTATTAGCCGATGACGATAATTCCGCCTGGACGGGCTTTAGGGCCCCATCAGTAGTTACGACTTCTGTGATTTATACTCTACCACCTGCCGACGGCTCTAACGGACAAGTGCTTTCCACCAATGGAAGTGGTGTTCTTTCGTGGCAAGCGGGAGGGTCAGGTGATTTTCAATCGGACGGTAGTGTGGCTATGACCGGGCAATTCGATGCCGTACTTGGCAACCAAGGTAGCCCTGGTATTAGTTTTGGCACTGACGCCAATACGGGTTTATTTAGTCCGGCCGCCGACAACGTGGCGATCACAACGGGTGGAAACGAACGCATGCGCATCGCCTCAGATGGTAGTGTTGGAATAGGTGAGTCTTCGCCGAATTTTTCTTTAGACGTCTCTTCAGCCTCTAGTTCAAGCTTGATGAGAGTTCGAAGTACGGATGCATTTGGTTGGTCATCGATCACCTATGCTGCCAGTGACGGTGGCACTGTTGGCTGGGTCGGTTATGGTAATCCTTCTGCAACGTCTCAAGCGAATCAAATGTACATGGAAGCCAACGGAGCTCGATCCATTGGATTATACACTAACAGTACCGAGCGAATACATATCGCCTCAGATGGTAAAGTCGGTATTGGTACTAGTTCTCCCGATGGAACTCTCCACGTCGAAGGAACCGATGCAAATCGACCGGTGTTTAAGACTTCAGGGAGTTCCGGTTCGGACTACGGTATCGAAATTCAAGGTGCCAGAAACGGAACAATTGACCACAGCATTTCTTATATCAATCTTCGTAATGATCGCGGAGGCGGAGCTTACGATTTAGCCCAAATTTCTGGAGCCATGCAATCGGGTGCAACCAATCAATCTAAACTTCGCTTTTCAACAAACGATGGAAGCTCACTCAATGTACAGATGGTTATTGATAAAGATGGTAATGTTGGACTAGGGAATGAAGCGCCAGTGGAGAAGTTAGAAGTCGAAGGACGAGTCGTATCTGGGCCGGCTGGAACAGGAGCTGGAGAGACAGGTTCAATCCGTTTTAAAGAACTCGCCGCCGGGGGAAGTAATTACGTGGGATTGCGAGCGCCAGATGCTGTTACTTCTGATATTGTATGGACTCTACCTGCAGCTGACGGTTCCAGTGGACAAATTCTCTCAACTAATGGCTCAGGTGTACTTTCGTGGACTGCTGCGGGGTCGGGAGACTTCGAATCAGATGGCAGTGTCGCCATGACGGGACAATTCGATGCCGTACTTGGTAACCAAGGAAATCCTGGGATTAGTTTTGGGACTGACGCTAATACGGGTTTGTTTAGCCCGGCTGCTGACACTGTAGCGATCACTACGGGTGGGAGCGAAAAAATGCGTATCGCCTCGGATGGTAAAGTCGGTATTGGAGTTAATTCAACAGATAGCATTTTAAGGGTCGAAGATACCACCCACCCTGTTTTTAGAAGAGAACGCACGACGAATGGTACGTCCACTGCAGCAGCTTTACGTTTGGAGCGAACCTATGAAGGTGGTGTCGGTGGTGTCGGTATGGGGGTTCACCAAGACTTCTATGTCGAAACGGCAACCGAAGGTGTGATGGAACCGATTGCACAAATCGGAGCGCGTACCACCGTGCCAACAGCAGGTGATATTCATTCGGACCTTTTCTTTAGGACCTTTTTTGAGGGCGGCTCAAACGAAGCCATGATTATTAAAAGTACTGGGGCCGTCGGTGTTGGTGTCGATCCGACTGAGTCCTTTCATATGAAGTTTGATACTAACTCCAGTGTTTCTAATAAAGCTGAGAACAAAGGAACGGGCGGAAACTCTGTAGCCCAGTTTTGGGCAGAGGGGGGAGCGACGGCCAATGATTGGATTAAGATGGGTGTTGGTAACTCTGGATCCGCGTGGCCCAACAAAGCCTACATTGAAGCAGGAAATACGGTTGATGATTTAACCATTAGTGCACCCGATGTCATTTTTGATACGACAGGCGCAGCAACTATGACCTTAAATGGTTCTGGTAATTTACAAGTGCACACCGAAAATGAAATTCGCTTCGAAGATAATACTGGAGGTGAATATGTTGGCTTTAAAGCCCCGGCCACAGTAACTGGATCACAAACCTATACCTTGCCACCTGCGGATGGTTCCAGTGGCCAGGTGCTCACCACCAATGGTTCGGGGGTACTAACGTGGTCTTCTGCCGGTGGTGGAAGTGGTGACCTCATGTCAGATGGGTCTGTTGTAATGACCGATCAATTTTTTGGAGTTGTTGGAAATGCCGGCGCGCCTTCTTATACATTTGACGGTGACCCTGACACGGGTGTCTTTAAGGCTGCGGATGATGTTGTGGCAGTTAGTACAGGCGGAGCTGAAGCGATTCGCATAGATAGCGGTGGTAATCTCGGTGTTGGAACAACGTCACCAGATGCAATCCTTCATGTGGAACCTTCAGCTGCTGCAACCAGTACTAAAGGTAAAGGGATTAAGCTATTCGCACAGGATTCGACGGGTCCTACTTCGAATACCGGTGGAAGTATACTTCTAGAGGTTGGTGACGGCGCTGGTGGGTTTGGTTCTGGGAATTTTTCGGCTGATGTTAAAAACGGGATGTTCTTTGTTTCTAAAGGGAGCAATACTAATTACACACCTGGTTCTGCCCCTGATCATCATCTCTACTTAGACAATAGTTGGTTCTTAGACTCGAATTCAGTTTTTATTACCCATAATGTGCGGAACACAGCCAATGATCAGTATTTCTTCACAGGAGCCTTCTCGAATTCTGGAGCGGGTAACTACTCACCCTCATACGCTTGGGTTCAGCAAACTGGAGCCTCAACCTATGCCGAGCGCATGCGTATCGATGGTTCAGGGCAACTTGGAATTGGAACGACCTCACCTGAATCCCTCGTCCACATTGATGGTTCAGGTGCGGGAAAAGGTCTTTGTGTCACTAGTGATGATACCTGTGGATCAGTTCCAGCGGGAGGAGAAATTTCGGCTGAAACGACTCTTAATACTGGTGCCGATTATGCGGAATACTTTGCGGCTGAAGTAAATGATCTCGAACCTGGAGATTTGGTGGGTCTGAACCCTAAAAACGGATTAGTACGAGCCTACCAAAAAGGCGATGCTCTTTTGGGGGTTATTTCTACGAACCCAGGTGTGATCGGTAATTCTGAACTTCGCGGAAAAGAAAACGTGGCCCTTGTTGGTTTAGTCGGGCAACTTCCTGTGAAGTCGGATCAGGTTTATTATTACAACGGCTTTGCTTACGCTAATGACGGATCGCCTGTCGGCTTCGCACTTGCAGACGGCAGTATCTACATTAATATTTCTTCAGCGGACATCATACAAAACACTGAGATTGCCAAACTTAAAAATCGCCTTGATGAAAAAGACAAACAACTCCGTGGAATCGCCAGCGTAGTCGGCGAAAAAGAAGAGCGTATTAAAGCTCTTGAGAACAAAAACTCAGAGCTTCAGTCTAAATATGAGTCGCTAGAAGATAAACTAGAACGCCTTGAAAAAATCGTCGATCAACTAACTCAGTAATATTCTTTGTCACTGTAGACCTTTATATCCCTACTTACACCTAAGATTTTTGAAGATTTCAAATCCTCAGATAGCGAATTCTCTTTTGTCTCTTTTGAAGGCGATTTGTCGCAGAAAATTGCTGTTTTACATTGAGAAAACCGTGCCATTGGCTAGAGGTCTAAACGTCCTGAACCGATAAGACTATGTTGGTCGTAGGATGATGAGGATAAATATCAAAGGGCTTATTTTATTAATCTTTTCTAGTTTGCTGGCCTTGCCTGCCCAGGCAGACCCATTGTATTTCAATTACAATGGTCGTATCCTGCGTCCGGATGATACTCCGCTCAACGCGGCTAGCGTCGACTTTACCGTACAAATTATTTCAACAACCGATGGTTGTGTTCTATACGAAGAAAATCACAATCTCGACATGTCGACCTCTGCCGGAGTTTTCAACTTAAAAGTGGGCTCGGGTGCGAGAGCTGGATCGGACTACGAAGATACTTCGACACTCGATCAAGCCTTTGATAATGGGTTAGGAAATGTTACGGGCCTCACGTGTGATTCGGGAACAGCTTATGATGCTGCTCCCGGTGATGCCCGCGCCATTCGTTTGACGATTAACGAAGGCACTGGCGTTATTCAGTTTTCAGAAAATATTAACATGGCTTCGGTACCCTACGCCCGTTACGCTACGAAGCTTGAAGGTATGGGGGCCGGTGACTTCCTTGCGGTCGATGGTGTTAACAATATCGATCAAACCAACTTACAAAACGTATTTGGTGGCGGTAACTACACTGAACTCATGAATTTAATTAATGGTACGAGTGCCCAATACGCAGACCCGGCTGGGGCCAACTTCACTCCGACAGCTCCTGTGGACTTTAATAACCAAGCCTTACAAAACTTGGCCGAACCGACTGACGCGACAGACGCTGCCACAAAAAATTACTCTGATACCTACATCGGGGGAGCGGCAGCGGATTCGGCGAGCCTTTCGGTATTAGCCGGTGGGGCTGATATCGGAAAAGTTCTTACTTGGAATGGAACCACTTGGGTTGCCAATGCTCCAACAACCACAGATGCCACAAAACTCCCTTTAGCCGGCGGAACTATGACGGGCGATATCGACATGGGTGGAAATGATATTCTAAATACTGGTTTTATAACCATGTCGGCCAATACTTACTTACACCTTGGGACCTATGCTGGTGACCCTGGAGCAAGCTTCGGTCCCGTTCATGAAGGTGTCACGTGGTATGACACTATAGCTAATCAGCTTAAGATTTGGGATGGTGCTGCCGCCCAAGTGATTGGTGGTTTTGACATTGGTACTGCGGCAGGAGATGCCATGGGTGCCGATGCGGTTCCGAACTGTTTGGCCACGGAGAAACTGCAAATGAGTGCCGGTCCCGTTTATGCCTGGTCTTGTGTGACCGATGCCACCGGCGGTGACTTCGAGTCTGACGGAAGTGTTGCGATGACTGGTAATATTCGACTTAACGGAAATTACCTCAGTGGTGATGGCGATAGTGAAGGTGTTTTTGTCGACGCCGCTGGAAATGTTGGGGTTGGTTCTTCATCACCACAGGCGAATTTACATATTCGTAATAATGATACGTCTCATGCTCTCAGAATAAGTCGCGCCAGTGATGCTGCCGATTCCGCTCATCTAGGTTTTGTGCCAACTGTGACGTCGAGTTTAACACCAATTTGGAATGTGGGACTTGTTGAGGCGAATTCCGATAATTTTCACATTTCGACCTGGAATGGTGTGAGTGCAAATTCAAGGGTCGTTCTAACTCCTTCGGGTGCTTTAGGAATAGGAGACTTGGCGCCGAGCCAAAGGCTTGAAGTATCAGGTCGAATTGTTTCAGGTCCCGCAGGAACTGCCTCGGGTGAGGCCGGTACGATTCGCTTCGAGGAACTCGCTGCTAATGGCACAAACTATGTGTCTTTGAGAGCTCCTGATTCTTTGGCAGGCGATGTTGTTTGGACCTTACCAGGTACCGACGGCACGAATGGACAAGTCTTACAGACGAACGGCAGTGGTGTTTTGAGTTGGACAACCCCAGCTACCGGTACGGGTGACTTTGAATCTGACGGTTCTGTAGCGATGACCGGTCAGTTCCAAGCTAACTCTGGCTCTGTCAGTGCGCCTGGGATAACTTTCGACGGCGATGAGGATACAGGGTTTTACAGACCTCTAAGTGGAGTTGTTAGTTACTCCAGCAACGGAAGTGAAGTATTTGGTTTTGGCATTGGTACTATTGACATTGCATTTATTGGAACTGCTAATCTAGAAGCTCAGGATAATTTTGAAATTGAAATTGATGGTAATAATTCCGGGAGTGGGAATTTCGATATTACACATGATTCTACAAATCTCTTAAGAGTTACTGATTTAGGCAACGTTGGAATTGGTCAAACAGTTCCCTCTGAAAAGCTCGATGTTGAAGGTTCCATTGTATCTGGCCCGAAAGGCACAGCTTCAGGCGAAGGCGGAGCCATTATTTTTGAAGAACTCGCAGCTAATGGAACAAACTATGTGTCTTTGAGAGCTCCTGATTCTTTGGCAGGCGATGTTGTTTGGACACTTCCTGCAAGTGACGGGACATCTGGTCAAGTTCTATCAACTAATGGTACAGGTCAGCTGGGCTGGTCGAGCCTTGGTGGTGGTGGTGATTTTGAATCTGACGGTTCAGTTGCAATGACAGGGCAAATTGATGCCATACTTGGTAACCAAGGAAACCCTGGAATAAGTTTTGGAACTGACGCTGATACGGGGTTCTTTAGCCCAGGTGCCGACAATGTGGCGATCACTACCGGTGGTACCGAGCGTGTTCGGGTTACGAGCGTTGGCCGAGTGGGTATTGGAGTTGATCCGAGTTCGATTCTTCACATTGAAGGGACGAATCCCGATTTGCAGATCAATGGTAACGTAGATGACACGAACATTAGCATCAGTATGATCGGGTATAACACTGGAGCTTATAATCACGGGTTTGAGATGACTCACAATGATGACTCTGATAACTCCTTCCAGCTCAATCGAATTCAAGCGGGTACACCAAAAACGGTACTTCATGCCGAACGGGATACGGCTCAACTTGGTGTATTTAATACGAGCCCCATTGGAGCCGTACATATCACAGATGAGAATAATAGAGATTTTTATTTCGATGGTCACAACGATACTTTCAATCAAGGCCCAGACTTAATTTTACGTCGAAGTCGTGGAGATACGAGTGCGTTAACACCTGTCATGAACACGGATAAAGTAGGTGCGCTTATGTTCCATGCCTACGATACCACGAGTACTTACAGAGGTGCTGCCGGTATTCAGGCGACGGCGACGGCCGATACTGGAGTAAACCGCGCACCAACTAAATTAGAATTTATCACTCGCGAAGTTGGATCGACCACAACTAAAACACAAATGGAACTCGGTGACGACGGTAATCTTAATATGCTCGATCACAATCGAGTTCGATTTTACGATACTGGGACTAGCGAGTATGTCTCTCTCGTTGCTCCATCTGATGTGACCGCTGACACCAATCTCACATTACCAAATGGTCCGGGTACCAATGGTCAAGTTTTAACAACCGACGGTACAGGAGTCATGTCTTGGACAACTCCGGCTTCAGGTGGAGACTTTGAATCTGATGGTAGTGTGGCAATGACAGGCCAACTCGATGCGACTCTTGGTAACCAAGGTAACCCCGCAATTAGCTTCGGCACTGATGCCAATACTGGTTTTTTTAGTCCCGGTGCAGACACTATTGCGTTTACAACCGGTGGATCTGAACAGATGCGTTTGACTTCATCGGGAGAACTTGGAATTGGAGGAACGCCGACCACCGGGAGCCTCGTGCATGCTCAGGGGAGTAGTGCCAATGCTCTCAGTATGACCATTGAAAACCAGGGGACTGGTGCAAATTCTTATGCTTCTGTTTGGGTTCAAGCTGAGGGCGGCGGCGGAAATAATTATGTCGAATTGGGGACTGGTGGAACGGGCTCTGGTTCGGCCCAACAGGCCTACCTAGCAACGGGTAGTGGCGTTACCAGTTTAAGTCTTGGTGCGAACTTACATATTTTTGGCAACTTGAGTGGAACTCCACACCTTACCATCGAGCCATCCGGTAATCTTCACATGAGTAGCGAAAACGAAATTCGTTTCGAAGATGGCGATGGTGGTGAATACGTCGGTTTTAAAGCACCCAATATTGTGACGGGGTCACAAACCTGGACACTTCCGCCATCCGACGGTACCAGCGGCCAAGTTCTTTCGACCGATGGTAATGGAGTATTATCTTGGCAGTCCACGAGTGCAGGTGATTTTTTAGCAAATGGTTCAGTGTCAATGACGGGGAATATTCGATTAAACGGAAACTACCTCAGTAACGATGGTGGAAGTGAAGGTGTCTTTGTCGATACTGATGGCAATGTTGCAATCGGCAATGGGGCCCCCGATTCAAAACTTCATGTCTTCAGCGGTCACACGGTAAATGGTGTAGGGGATTTAATTTTAGAAAATAACAACTGGTCTTACGATATGGGAGTTCGGTTCCGTCAAGCCGACAATGATAAATGGCATTTTGGCTTTAGCGGTAATGACACTGAAGACCTGCATATTAGAAATAATTCTGGCGGTTACTTTCAGACTTGGGATTACTCCACTGGCAATGTCGGTATAGGGACTTCCGCTCCTGAAGAAGAGCTCCATGTAGAAGGAACCGATACGACGGTTGCGGTTAAAGTGACAAATACCGATTCTTCCGTGGCGAGATATCCAGGTTTCATTGTCGATCATCATAAGGGTGCAACGATTCTTGGGGCCCCAACGTTTGCTGGTCGAACCAGTCGGGGAACAAAATCTTTACCGACAGAAACCCAAACTGGTGATGTTCTAGCAAGTTTTGTGGGGCTTGGCGCTTATAATACTACTCCGAACTGGCATACGGGTGGTGGAATGGAAGTGATTGCGATTGAAAACTTTAATGCCACGGATCGTGGAACGGGTTTGCGTTTTAGTGTGACTCCTAGTGGTACTACTTCATCTGAAAATGCGGTTCTAATTACTGAAGCAGGAGATATAAATTTACTCACAGAAAATGAAATACGTATGCAAGATGCAGCCGGTGGTCAGTATGTAGGATTCAAAGCACCTACCACGGTCACATCAAGTCAAACCTATACTCTACCAGCGGCTGATGGTACCAGCGGTCAAGTTCTTTCGACCAATGGTTCAGGTGTTCTTTCGTGGACGGCTTCTAGCGGTGGGAGCGGTGATATTAATAATGGCGGTAACTCTTTCGGTGCTACGATGACGATTGGTACGAACGATGCCAATGAATTAGAATTTGAAAGTAATAATTCGACAACGATGATTATGGACTCTGTATTTTTATACGGCGGAGGTGGAACTGGTGCGCCTTCGATTAGCATGGGTGCACCTGGGGGTGCGGCCCAGCCTTCGTTTGCCTTTTTTGGTGATGATGACACGGGTATGTATCGATCGGCCGCCGATGAAATTTCTTTTGCTACTGGCGCGACCGAAAGAATGACTCTAGATAGTACCGGACGGCTCGGTATTGGTGTCGATCCAACAGAAGAGCTTCACGTTAGAAAAGATCAAAATGCAACGACAACTTTTAGAGTTGATAACTTTACTGCGGGAGCCAATGCTGATTCGCAAATGATTTTAGGTACGAGCTCAGCGACCCTTTCAATTACTCAAATTAGCTCGAGTAGCACTGGAACTGGAGCCAGCTCTCCAAACTCTTCATTGATTGATGGCTTTGGTACTAATGGATTAGCTCTCGCGGGAAGTAATGGGGTTTCTGGTTCTATTAGTTTTTTCACCGATGGAATTGCTGAAGCAAATAGACGTATGACCATTGATAATACGGGACATACAAATATTTTAGCCGAAAAAGAACTTCGCTTACAAGATGCATCGGGCGGTGAGTACGTCGGTTTCAAAGCACCAGCTACAGTAACGGGGACTCAGACCTACACGTTGCCGGCGGCCGATGGTACCAGCGGACAAGTTCTTTCGACCAATGGTTCGGGTGTTCTTTCGTGGACAGCGGCCGGCGGGGGAAGTGGTGATTTTCTCGCAGATGGTTCGATTCCAATGACAGGTCAATTCACAGCTGATTTCGGTACAGCGGCCGCCCCAGGGATCACTTTTGATGGAGATGAAGATTTAGGGATTTATCGAATAGCTGCCGATCAAATGGCTTTTACTGCTGCAGGTAGTATGAAGTTTGAAATGAATCAAAACCGCTTTGAAGGTAAAGATTTTGGCTCGGCCGCCATGCGCTCTGCCGCCGGTGTCGAGGCCAACCCTGCATTCACATTTGTAAATGACCCCGATACAGGTCTATTCACACCGGCTTCTAATGAAATTGCATTTTCTAACTCTGGGTCAGAATCACTTCGAATTGATGCGGACGGTGACGTTGGAATTGGAACATCTGCGCCAGATTCTATCCTTCACGTTGAACCTTCGGCAGCGCCTGCTAGTACGAAAGGTAAAGGAATTAAACTTTACGCTCAAGATTCGACGGGTCCTGCTTCAAATACGGGTGGAAGTATACTTCTAGAGGTTGGTGACGGTGCTGGTGGATTTGGTTCGGGAAATTTTTCTGCGGATGTTAAAAGTGGTAATTTCTTTGTTACTAAAGGAAAAAACTCTGCTTACACACCAGGATCGGCACCTGATCATCACCTCTTTTTAGAAAATAGTTGGTTTGTTGATTCGAACTCTGTTTTTATTACTCATAACGTTCGAAATACAGCCAATGATCAGTATTTCTTTACTGGAGCCTTCTCGAACTCTGGAGCAGGCACTTACTCTCCTTCCTACGCTTGGGTTCAGCAAACGGGAGCATCATCCTATGCTGAGCGAATGCGAATCGATGGGTCGGGACAATTGGGAATTGGGACCACTTCCCCAGAGTCTTTAGTTCATATCGATGGCTCAGGTGCCGGTAAAGGACTTTGTGTCACCAGTGATGATACCTGTGGGTCTGTTCCCGCTGGAGGAGAAATTTCGGCTGAAACGACACTAAATACGGGTGCCGATTATGCGGAATATTTTGCCGCAGAAAGCGATAATTTTCAGCCAGGGCAGCTAGTTGGTATAAATCCTGAAAATGGTCTTGCTCGATCTTATCAATCTGGAGATGCCCTCCTTGGTATAGTCTCTACCAATCCTGGAGTCATTGGTAACTCAGAATTACGAGGGAAAGAAAACGTAGTACTCGTTGGTCTTGTAGGGCAACTACCGGTTCAATCCGATCAAGTTTACTATCATAATGGTTTTGCCTTTGCAAATGACGGTGAACCTCTTGGTTTCGCCTTAGCTAACGGAAGTGTGTACATCAATATTTCTTCAACCGATGTTCAGCAGAATTCAGAAATCGCAAAACTCAAAGACGAGTTGAGCAGAAAAGATCAAGAGATCAAGAATTTAAAAGAAAAGAACGAAAGCCTAGAAAGCCGCATGGATCGACTTGAAGCCATGATGGAAGCGCTTTCGGCTTCTTCGAGTCGCGCGCCAGCTTCGGTTGAGTAGCTAAAATCGATAGCCCACACGAAATTCAGCATTTGAATAAAATAGATAGATGTCACCCTTTAGGTTTTGCGACAAGGATGTATTGTTTTGACTAAAGGTGTACCAGTGAAAAACGCCGTACCAGAAAGCACCGATACTCCACCTTTTTCCTAAATACTTCTCTAATCCGATAGAGCCTTCTATGCCGTAGGCCGAATCGAGATTAAAAACATTTTCGGAATAGAGTGGAAACTGCAGTCTAAAAAAGATTTCGTATAGAAAGGTACGGGCCTGTTCAAGCTCAAAGTGCATCCCCAGGGCTCCAAAAAGAATTTGGTTGTTATTGACCTCAACAACGCTAGGAGTTTCGCTGAGAATATTGATAAAAGGTACAGAATGGTACTGAATGCCGGCCTGGAAACCCATTCTCAGAGTATCATTCGGACGTTTGTAGCGAAACTTTTGTGGAAAGTAAACTCCGGTCGCCGAAGCCATAATCCAGTTAAAAGTTTTATCCCGAACTTGAGCTTGCTCTGAAGAGGCTGTTTCGCCGGGCGTGAGTTTTGCCGTTAAAAGAACTTGATACTCGTTTGAGAGCTGCTTCCAGTAATCGATATAAAAAGCCCCAAGATTAATACTCTGAAACGTCGTACTCGAAGGATAATTGGAGTCTTGTTTAAAAAGAACAAAGTTAAGTCCCAAGCCTAAAGAGAGTTGACTCGTTTTTAAAAAAGGAGACTTGCCCGCTAAGGTAGGAGTGTTGGCAATAATTTTTTCAGGACTGATTTCGAGAATCAGTTGATAAGAAGATTTTTGCGAACCCTTTCTTACTTTGATCGGAATTTGATAGGCTCCCTTGGGTAGAATAACTTGAAGTTGAAATTCGCCCTTAGAATTCGCTTGTGTCTGTTGGATGGGCATAAAACTTTGTTTGACCTTAACTTCTTTAACTGAGGCATCGAGAATTCGAATAATATCGGGAGAGTACTCTACAGTCGAGTATGGGAGCGTCTTTCCGGTGATTACTACATCAACAAATTTCTTGTTAGTACCCAGGCCAAGAAAAGGTTGGTAAAACTCGAGTTTTATATTTCCAGATGTGATTTGCGCCGACAGACTCGATTTATCTTTTGAGTCTTGTGTCTTTTTAGGAGTTTCTTTAAGAGTCTCGACACTCTCTTCATTTTCTGTTTTAGCATCATTATTAGTCTGAGCCGAAACGTTCACTACAAGAAATAGACTCAGTAGAGTAATGATTTTGAGAGCGTGAATCATAGAACCCTGCAGCCAATGATCGTTATGTCATCTTCTTGGGGCAGCCCATCCTCAAAGACTTTTACATCCGAGTAAAGGGCGCGAAGAGCCTGCTTAACACCGAGTCCATTGTTATAGGCCTCAGCGAGTTTTTGGCGGAAGCGTCGATTGCCGTACATTTTTTTATCTCTATTTTCGGCTTCAAGCATTCCATCGGTGAAAATATAGAGCTGATCGCCGGACTCCAATTGGAATTCATCCAACTTAAAATCATTGAAATTTTCTTTTGATCCCACGCGGGGGTTCATTGATCCCTCGAGGGATAGAAATGATTTTCTATTGGCCTCTCCGGGTTTTACATTCCTTAAGTAGATGGGAGAAATATGAGAGGCATTTGTGAAGTAAAGTTTTTTGGTTTCTGGATCGAAGCAACATAAAAAGAAAGTCATCACGATTTCGCCACGAGCAGTTTTGTAAATGGCATCGTTGAGTACACCGAGTGCCTGGGCCGGCGTCATATTGTCCATGCTCTAAAATGCCGGCCGTGGCACGGGCCGCGCTAGTAATCAAAGCCGGTCCAGCTCCGTGTCCTGTGGCATCACCGAGCCATAAGAAGAGTCTTCCGCGAGCGTCGTGGTGAAAATGCCACCAATCACCTCCACACTCATTGGCCGGTTCATAGAGCCCGTAGATTTCAATATGATCATCTTTGTATCCGGTTTGTGGCACGAGAGTTTGTTGAACCAGTTGCGCCGTTTTAAGTTCTGTTTCCATTCTGGCTTTTTGCACTGATTCGCTCAGAAGTCTCGATACCTCTTTGGCCATCTGGTTAAAGCGATCCCCCAAGTTCTTGATTTCATCGTTGGATGAAATAGAGATATCGATATCAAAATTTCCGTTTGAAATCTGATCGGTTGCCGTCACCAGCGACGAAATATTTTTCGAAATACTTTTAGAGAATATCAGGCCGGCGATGGCTGCGAGACTGAAAAGGAATATCCCCAACCAAATAGCCATTTGTCGATATTCGAATATGGCTGTGAGTGCTTGATTCTTTGGGATCAATTCTGCGGCATAAAAATTAAAACCGATTGAAGACGCCGACACTAAATGCGAGTCCATTTGTCCGATAAAACGGGTGCCCTCTGGGGTTGTCAGGTTCTCAATCCATTGAGCCGTTTCTGCAAACAAGCCTTCGTCATTTTTTTGCGAACTAAACGACAGCCGCCGACTCTGATCAAAGAGTAAAGAGGTTTTCCAAGGTGAAGCTTCGGACAAAAGTTCTTCGAGGCTTCTGATGTAAACTTCGCAGGCAATAATTTCGCCTTTAAGATTCGATGGAAAGAAAAGTGTAACGATTCCTTCTTTTGCCCGCGTTACTTGAAACCCCAGAGTATCGAAGTTCTGGCTGGACTGTATGTCTAGACTGGACTGGCCAGGGGGCTTGATTGCCTGAGTGTTTACCAGTGTGATCATTTTGTTCTCTTGAAAATTGGTCAAAGAGCCAGCCTGGATTTTTAGGATGTTTCTATTGCGAGCAAAGATCTGCCGGCCCTTTTTTGTAAAGTCTTTGGCCTTGGGATCGAAGTGAATGAGTAAATTTCGAATGTTTTGCAACTCTGAATCGATGGATTGCCTGATTTGTCTGGCCTTCAGCCTTGTGGAACTGAGTGAGGAATCAAATAAGTAAGAAATTTTGTCCCGTTCGAAGTAGTCGACCGCGACATAGATCAAGCTCGCGCACACGACCAAAGTGAGTGCAAGAAAGTAAATCAATATCTTAAAGCGGATCCCTAGTTGCAGCCGAAACATATTATATAGAGTAAAAAAATTTTAAGGAGTTGTTAAGACAAAAATGAATAAGAATTTACTCAGTCGGCGACTGAGGACTATCTCCATTGACCTTTTATTGGTCTTTGTCTTTGTGACATTGATGGGGATTGCTTTGTCTCAACTCTATAAATCTCTCCTTGGAAACTCCTTATCACGAACAATGAATGAACAAACCGTGGGACTCGTTAAGAGCTACCGGAACGATGTAAGAATCAAAGAGCAAGGCGATTATCGCTGGTACCAAGTTGGCGAGAGTTTAGCTCTAGAAGAAGGCGATGAGATCTTTACCGGGGCCGAGAGTCAGGTAGAAATTGAAGTGGGTAATCAGTCGATAAGTCTCGGGGCTTATACACTGGCAAAAGTGAACACCCGTTCAAACTCACCAGAGATTAATCTCGAGTTTGGTGAAATCGAAGTGGATGTTAGTAAGCCCATCGTCCTTGCTTCGAAAGGTAAGCGCCTTAACCTTCGCGGCGACCAATCGAAGGCTCGGGTCAAACTCAAGGTTGGCAAAAAGAAATCCCAGCTGAGAGTTGTCTCAGGTCAATTGAAACTGGCTAAGAACAAAAAGTTGGTGTCTAAGTCTTTTGAAGTGGATAAGAGTCCCCTTGCGGTTGGTAAGGCCATCGACCTCGACAAGATTGAACTCGTCGACACCTCGCTCGAATCGTTCTCAGATCCCTTTGTGGGCGACATCACCGAAGAGATCCGTGAGGAGATTATCGGACCGACGGTTCATGACAAGTCGTTAGCTGCAATTGATCGAACCAGAGAGTTAACGGCCGTTGAGTTTGAGATTCTTGTTAAGCCAGAGCTCAATCTTAATCGACTCGAACTTGAAGTCAGCGAAAAGCAGATGAAGGAAAAGGGTCAATTTATCGAAGCCGGCGAAGATCAGGACCTGGTCGCGAAGTCGCTAAATGTTGAAATGGGTGATCGGGTCTTTGACTTTCAAGTCTCCAATGAGCCGAGCTTTAAAGACGTTCTCTCCCAAAGACGATTGCGTAAGAATAGTGTGGCATTTGAAAAGTTTCCGAAAAAAGACTTCTACGTGCGAGTGCGCTATTTCGACTTATCCAATCGAGATTGGAGTGAGTTTTCCGAGGTTCGCAAGGTCGATGTGAAAGTTGAAAAACCGGATCGAGGGGCTGCCAGTATTCCACCGGTGGGCGGTTTGATTCCAGTTGCACCAATGGGACCACCTGCACCGGCGAAGCCCATGTTTTTGAGTTCGCCAAAGTTGAAAGGGTTGTCTGATGGTGAAACTTTTATCGCCAATAAAAAGTTTCCAGTCGTCATGCGCCTTAATTGGGATCCAAACTCCTACAAACCGGGAGCAAGTCTCGAGTTCGAAGTCTCTAAGTCGCCAGACTTCTCAAAGGTGATAGAGAAAACCACCACTGATCAAAAGCGCTTACTATTTTCTAACCGGCTGAAGCCAGGTACCTACTATTGGCGTGCTCGCGTCATTAACGGCGAAGAATCGTCCCAGTGGTCTAGACCAAAAAAGGTAATTATAAAAGCGATCCAGTGGAAGGGTTCACACTTGCCAAATATCCGATATAATTATATTTGTTAGTAGTTGGGAGCTCAATGGATTATAGCGTACCTGAATTTATCAACGAGCAATGTGAATTTCCGAGTCTTCAAGGGGTGGAGTCGCTCCATATTACCTTTGAAGATAATCGAGCTATCAACTCTTCGGGGATTGCCAAGTGGATTTCTTGGATTGAAAGCAACCCAGGCACCAAAATATTTATGGAACACGTATCAGTGACATTTCTCCACCAGGCCTCAATGGTCAGCGAAATGTTGCCAGAAAATTGCTCAATTATTTCTTTCAAGGTTCCTTACTACTCCGAGAAACTCCAAGAGGATCGTGAATTTCTTTTTTATTCAGACGCCGATATCACCCTCGACTCAGCCGGTGATCTCGTAATCAATAAAGAAATCGAAAACCAAACCGAAGAAGAGTGGGAGCTGGATCTCATGAGTGACCGGTTCTTCGATCCCTTGATCGCCCAACTCAAACTCTGAGGTGCCAGGTACCATTTGGTAGCGCACTTGCGTAATGCCCCATTGTCGACACAATACAAATGTGAAATTTCGTCGAAATATTATTTTTTACTGCCCTGATGAGCCTTCATAAAGCGAGGTAAGTCATTCTTGATTGATTGGCGCAATTCTTCGAGTTTTGCCTTGGCATCTTTAGATTTGATATCACCTAGTTCCTCGGCATTGATATCAATGAGACGGTCAAGTTCACTCTTAATGAAACTAACGTCTTTGGAGCAGATCTTACCTAGGTGGGAGTTTGCAAAGTCTTTGAGGTTCTTTAAATGATCGGGAGCAAAGTTAAAGAGATAGCAAGAGCCATCGCCATATCGAGACTTAAATACCTTTGGTTTCTTCTCCTTAATTTCGGAGAGCATAAGATCGTAAAAGGCCTTTGCGCTCTTGTGGAGCGCTTGGGTGACACTATCTTGGTAGTCGACTTTCTCGCCGTATTTGCACTCCGAATCCAAAGACGGAGGAGGTTCACAGGCCTTAGCTGAAGTGGATGAAAATAGGGTGATCGTGAAAATAAGCAATAAAATCTTCATTTCTCAATACTATAGAGATTTGTTTTGAGGGGCAACTTCGCAAGCATAATTTGACTTTATGGTGATTGATTCGTTACAGCTATTGTCTAACGAGGAGATGTTTGTGTTCGACCTTAAGTCAATTGACGTAGAGAAGTTAACTACGCTTTTTTTAACCTATGGTGCCAAAATTGTTGGGTTTATCGTTTTACTGATCGCCACCTTTATCGTCGCGGGATGGACCCGAAGAATTGTCTTTCGCAGCTTGAGCCGATCAAAGCTCGATGATGCTTTGGCAAATTTCTTTTCTAAAATGGCCAAGTGGGGAGTTGTGACTTTAGGTGTTATAACCTGTTTGGGAATTTTTGGTATTCAGACTGCCAGTTTTGCAGCGGTCTTGGCTTCGGCGGG
>JAUHWN010000144.1 GCA_030424665.1 Bdellovibrionia bacterium
CGTAACAATGTCGACGTAAAAATCTTCCATGGCTGAATATAAGTATTCTTCGACCGTACGATTGAGTCGATGGATCTCATCGATAAACAAAATTGAATTTTCCGTAAGGCTCGTAAGAATCGCCGCCAAATCCCCTTTTTTGTCGAGAGCCGGTCCCGAAGTCGTTTTGATAGGCACGTCCATCGAGTGAGCAATGATATGAGCTAATGTCGTCTTACCCAAGCCGGGAGGACCACATAGCAAAGTATGATCAATGGGTTCGCCCCTTTTGCGAGCGGCCTGTACAAAAACATTGAGCTTTTCTTTTAAACTCGCCTGCCCCGGAAAATCTTCAAAAGACGGAGGGCGAAGTTGGTTTTCCCAATTCGATTCGACTGATGTTGTTTCTGAAGCTACGATTCGTGCCATTCTTCCACCTAATTTTGATTAGAAAGGATTTGTAATCCTTTACGAATTCCATCCTGGACATCAATTTTCTCGTCCATTTCAGCAACGAGCTTTTCGACATCCAAAGCCTTAAAGCCAAGATTCACCAATGCCGACTGAATCTGATCTTTAACAGGCGATTTAATGACTGCAGACATCGGCTCGTCCATGACGAGCTTTCCTTTTAAAGACAGGATCATCTGTTCTGCCGTTTTCTTGCCGACTTTAGGGAGAGTCGTTAACCCCTTCACGTCACCCTCACTAATAAAACCTATAATACGATCGAGTGGAGCTCCCGATAACACTTGGATCGCCATCTTTGGACCAATTCCATTGACTTTCAAAAGTGAGAGAAACAATTGTTTTTCGGTTTTACTGAGAAATCCATAAAGACTGAATTGATCTTCACGAACATGGGTGTAGACATAAAATTCAATGGCTTCACCCAAACCCATTTCAACTAAAGAGTTTTTCGAAAGAGTCAGTTCATAACCCACTCCTCCGACGTCGAGAATGACTGAGTCTTCAAAAATTTCGTGGACAGAGCCCCGTAAAAAACCAATCACAAATATCTCCTCAAATATAAAATACTAAATGTGCGCCTTTAAAGTCTCGGCTGTAAATTTGCCGTCCGCCTTTGACCGTGATGGACAGCCAATGCCAGTGCGTCGCTCGCGTCTTCAGGAATTTTTCCGGTGATATTGAGTTGTTTTTGCACAAACTCAGAGACCCTTCCCTTATCGGCTTGGCCATATCCCGTTATTCCCTTTTTTACTTCACGAGCGGCATACTCAAAAAGCTCACAAGACGCCTGCAAAGCTTCTGAGATAATGACTCCACGAATATGACCGAGCTTGAAGGCACTGTCGATATTTTTACCGAGAAAGATTCTCTCAACGCAGACTGTAGAAGGCTGGAGCTCTTTGATAAGTGACCGAAAATCAAGATGAATCTCTGAGACTCTTTGCTCAAAACGAGGCCCTTTAGCACGTAAAACACCGCATTCAATTAATTCTAAGTGGGAAGACTTAACTTCGATCAAGCCATAGCCGGTAATTCGACTCCCTGGGTCTACTCCGAGGATTTTCATCTAACTCTGATCAAACACAAATGTTTTTTGCTTTTCAAGAATTGTATTTGTCGCAGCTCGGTGCAAGACTCTAATTATGCCTGAGATTAATCCAGAGTTCATAGAGCGCTACCAACTCATTCTCGAAAAAGACCCCAGTTCAAGGGTTTTTGCTCCTCTGGCCGAGGCCTATCGAAAGCTTGGCCTCCAAGACCAAGCTTTGGAGTTATGTCGCAAAGGAGTTGAGTTCAATCCGCATTTTGCATCGGGGCGCGTGGCCCTGGCAAAGATCCTCATCGACAAAGAGTCCTTTTCTGAGGCCTTGGAACACCTCTATAAGGCTATCGAACTTTCTCCCGACAATATTCTAGCCCACAGGCTCCTTGCTAATGCTCTGATTAAACTTAAAAAACCGATGGAAGCTCTCAAGTCCTATAAAATGATTTTATTTATAAATCCAAGTGATAAAGAGGCGCAAAAGGCTGTGCAAAAGTGGGAGTTCCTCCAGGCCATTGAGTTTGAAGATGAACTCTTTGAGTTTGTCGACAAAGAAGGCTTCAGTGTTTTTGAGACCGATCAGGGGGAGGAGAGCACCGTCGCCAAAATACTATCTTTGGCCGATGCTTTAACCATTCGAGAGGAATTTACCAGAGCACAAAAGTTTCTTGTTCGGGCCTACAAACAATTCCCTAATGAACAAATCGAGAAGCGCCTCAAACTTTTGCAAACAAAGGCCAAAAGCGCTACTCCTGTAAGAAGCACTACCAGCCGGCCTTCATCGCCCAATACCGAAAAGAAGAAAAAACTACTGAGCAAGATGTTGCATAGAATAAAACGTAACCAGTCGACCCAGAACCTTGACTAGGCCCGCCAACTTAGGCACGAATTAGGGATCAAACAGAGGTAAATATGTACGAAACCAGTGATTTTAAAAAAGGTCTCAAGATCTTACTCGAAGACCAACCCTATACAATTGTCGATTTTCAACATGTAAAACCGGGCAAGGGTAACCAGTTCACCCGAACGAAGCTTAAAAATATGCTCACTGGGAGTAATTTAGAGCGAACCTTTAAATCGGGCGAAAAATTCGAAGTCCCAGACGTTGCTACTAGAGATGCTAGCTTTCTCTACCAAGACGATAATGGTTTCAACTTCATGGATAAGGAAGATTACAACCAATATACTATGGCCGCCGAAGACATTGGAGATGCCAATTTATACCTTCTCGAAAATATGGAAGTGACGATTCTCTTCTTTAACGACCGAGCCATTGGTGTTGATTTACCCAATTCTGTCGTCCTGGCTGTCCAGCAGACTGATCCTGGCGTGAAGGGAAACACGGTCACAGGGGGCTCAAAACCCGCTACTATGGAGACTGGTCTAGTGGTCCAGGTCCCTCTTCATATCAATGAGGGAGACCGACTAAAGATTGATACTCGAACCGGCGAATATTCCGAGCGCGTAAATAAGTAAAAACCATGTAATTGCCAAGCGTTAGGCCTCCCATTTTAGTGGACAATGTCGCACAATGTAATGTGAAGAAAAGTGCGTCATTGAAGGGGCTAAGTTGCAACTCGAACTAAAGATCCGAGATCTTCTAAATAAAATCGCCGATCCAGGTATCGTCGCTATCGAACTTCTCAAATGGTGGGAAAGTAACGATCTTACTGAAGAAGAAAAGCGTGGAGTCGCATGCTATGCGATCAATGCGGGAAGCATAGCCCCCCTCCTTGAACTGTATTCCAAAAAACTTATGGCCAAAGAAACAATTCCATGGGGACCATTTGTGGAAGCACTTGGCAGAGCCAGTTACCGTCCACAAAAACCAGAAATTCTCGCACTCATCACTGGCTCTCAGGCTCAGGAACTTCTGCCCGATTTAACAACGAGTTTTGCTCTCGATACTTTCTCCTCTTTGTTTATCGAAAACAGGCGCACCAAGTTTCGCAGAGAGCGTCAGCGAATTCTCGATCTCAGGCAACAACTTTTAGAAAAACTTGAATTCGTTCGATCACAACGAATCCCGACCGAAGAGAAAAAAGTTCTTCATCAACTGGCGACTCTTTTTCCTGGAGATCAAAAGGTACAGTCTGAGGCACAGGTTCACGCCGAACAATGGGCACGGGAAATTATCAACCAAAGAGAAGCATTTACCGATCTCGATACAGCACTTGAAGATGCTCTCCCGCCCATGAGTACAGAAGTGGTCTCTGCTAAAGATCACCTATTTAATCAAGTCATGAAGTATATTAAAAAACATCCCGATCAAGCTTTTGATTACGCTCTGATGTTTGAATCCCTTGAGTTTTACAAGGAAGCCTACGAGGTACTCTGTCACGCCCCGAGTACAAAACAGGCGGATTGGTTAAAATTAGAAATCTTAATCAAAGGACGACAATTTGTTTCGGCTCTGGAAGAAACCAATGGTCTGGAGCTCAAATACGCGGGAGACCCGAATAGCACATTCGCCGTTATCTATGCAAGAGCCCAAGCTCTTTGGGGGCTAGGCCAAAAAGATACGGCGATTGATCTTATGAAGAGTATTGTTAACCTCCGCCCCAGCTACCGTTCAGCACGTGCGATCTTGAGTAGTTGGAGTGAGGGCAGCTATGACTAAAACGACTAAGAAATGGATCATTATTGGTTTACTCGGAGGAATATTTTTTCTTCTGGGAACTATCATTTCTTATAACATCCCTAAAATAGAAGCTTGGATTCTCGTCAGTATCGAAAAAGAGTCTCGCAATCAAGGACCAGCACGGATTCTACCTCAAAGCGCAAGCTTAAGTTTTTTACCTATAGGCGTTGAACTTTCAGATGTCAGAGTCATTCCTTCTACTGAGTTCCAAGATAGAATCGATCCTTTTATCGTCAAAAAGCTCAACATTGGTTTAAGCCTTTGGTCACTCATTCGAGGACAAATCAATCCCGATAGCCTAGAAATTGAAGGTATTAATTTAAACATTCGCATCGCCGACGAATTTCAAAAACCTAAGAAGAACGAAGAAAAATCGGAAAAGCTCGATTTTGAAAAAATATTAGATACCATTCCCGTCCGACAGATTAAACTTTTGGATGTTTCCGGTGCCCTTGACCTTAAGGCTCAAAAATCAAATTTCCTTTTTGAAAGACTCGAACTCACGCTTCGAAAGCAAAGCCGAAGTCTTTTCTTTTCACTTGATGCTCCCGAGATAAATGTAAAAACAAAAGAGTTAAAAGAACCGCTTACAATAAGCACCGAAACCAAAATATTCGTCCTCGAAAATAAAATCACATTGTCGTCTGCCAAAATCTCCAATGAGTCATCCTACGCCCTCGCCTCTGGAATTTTAGATGTTAACTACGAGACTCAAAAGCTCGAAAGTCTCGACCTAAAGACTCGACTTAATATTCAGTCCGAGGAGATGACCAACTTAATTAATCAAAAAGTCAAAGAATTTGAGTTGCCTCCAAGTACTGGTATTCTCAAAGCCGACTTAGAGTTTAGAAAGAACTCTTCTCGCGCACCAATAACGTCTACTGCGAAAATCGAAACTAACAATTTTTTTATCGATGGACACGAAGTTGGAAATGCCAATATCAGTGCAAGTGCGAGCCCCGACAAAGTCAGTTTCGATAAAATTGAAGTTGTCAGCTCCGGTGGAAAAATTCTGCTCTGGGATACAGTCATAGAAAAAACATTTCCAGATTTAAAGAATCAATTACCCATTAAGTTGCCTCCGCGAACAACAGTCGGACCTGTCAAACCACCAGAAAATCGAGAACAAAAGGGCGAACAGTTAGATGTGAAAACTACCCCCCCTCAAGTTCCAGAAAAACCAACGGTTGGCAAGAGAGAAGAAATCTGGAAAATGAAAACTCAAGTGGGAATACCGAGTCTTGAGGTAGCTCGTTTTCTCGACTCGATTCGAGTTAATGACGTCCCGATTCGATTGCCACTCAATGGCCAATTCCCCTGCACTGGTCAGGTCTACCCCGAGTTCGAATTAAAATGCGAAGGCTCATTAAACATACAATCTCTCAATGTGACCAACAGAGGTCGAACAACGAAAATTGTAGACTTTTTAGACGGAGAACTTGTGGGTCAACTTCGCGTCAATCTCGAAGAAGTTGAATACGACACTAAGATTCGGATAGGAGAGTCAAAAGGACATTCGAAAGGAATCATCAACTACGAATCAGGGTTTAATATTTCCTACAGCACCGATCAGCTGCGCTTTAAGGATATTCAAAATTTGGCGGAACTTGATTTTGAGGGAGATTTGAAAATAAAGGGTGTCACCCAAGGCACGAGCGAGTGGGCGACTATTGACATGAATGTTTCGGCTAAAGATTTTGTCATCGAGGATTTCTACCTATCTGAACTTTCATCACGCATGACTTTTAAAAAAGGAGTCATTGGGCTGAAGTCCATTAAAGGCACAGTTGGAAATTCACGGTACCTTGGAACTCTTGATGTGGATGTCGATAACAATCGTATAAAAGGCAATGCGACAATGCCTTTTATGACGGCCCCCGATCTCCTTCGGACCTTTAAAAGAAAAACCCAACTCCCCTTCAGAATTAATGGCACGGGGACAGCTCAAGTTGAAGTCAGCGGTCCACTACGATTTAACGAACTCACGTACAATTTGAAGTCATCTTTGTTTCGAGGAAAGGTTGGCCCCGAACCCTTCGACGAGATCGCCTTTGATGTCGTATCAGAAAATGGAAATGTTCGCACCAAACGTGTTTTTGTCTCTAGAGGTCGATCCAAAATATATATGAGCGGTAAAGGATATCCCGATGGAAATATCGACGTTAGAATTTTTGGCCAAGGGCTTCACATTGAAGATTCAAATTTGATTTCCCAATCGGGCTTAAAAATCGTTGGGCTCCTAGATCTCGACATGTCTTTAAAAAATTATGTACTAAGCCCTGACACCAATCTCTACGGGAAATTTCATAGTGTCAGCTTAGGTGGTCAACCCGTCGAAGACTCATCTGTTAAACTACAACTAAGGTCTACCTCGATCGAAGGGATTGCACAGTTCCTCGGTGGGACTTTAAAAACGGAGTTTCTCTTACCTTTTGACCTCGAGAACCCATTTCGCCTTAAGATCAATGCTAACAACTGGAATTTCGCAAGACTCATTTCGAGTTTTGACGAAAACCTCTTAAAAAGAAACTTTGATTCGAATCTTACGGGAAACATTGATATTTATAGCGCTAAGGGTGGAATTTGGGCCGCATCAGGCGGTGCAAGAGTCGACGACTTTATGGTAAGGCGAGATACTTTGAGAATGATGAACCCCAAACCTATAGTCGCAAGCATGACCGAGGGGCGAGTCGAAGTAAATGATCTAAATATTGTTGGTGAGGATACATTTTTTAGAGTTAAAAATACCCCCCGCCCCAAACAACCCCTAGACATCCAGATCAACTCGAAACTTAATTTAAGCCTTTTGAGTCTGTTCACTCCTTTTTTAGAGGACCTCAGGGGAACTTTGTCGGCCGCCTTTGAATTAAAGGCAGGACCAAAACACTTTGAAGTTCTTGGCTCTTCGTTTATCGATAAAGGTTTTTTTAAATTCTATAACTTCCCACACGGTCTTTCTGAAGTTCGAGCGGACTTGCTATTTAGCCAACAGCAGATCCAAGTTAATTCACTCAAGGGTAGCTTTGCGTCCGGCCGCTTTTTTGGCGATGGTAAAATCGAATTCAAAGGCTTTCAGGACATTCCCATTGATATTTCCGTTCAAGTTGAAGAAGCAAACTTAAAATTTCCACAAAATTATGACACCTATGGGGATGCAACAGTTAAAATATCTGGCAACTGGTTCCCCTTTACAATTGGAGGAGAGTACCTCATCCAAAGGGGAAGTATTACCGGAACTCTCACTCAAGGCACAGGCAATGGGGCCAAAGAAGCTAAGAATGAGTTTCTTCCTGAACTCTTTCTCGAAACTGAATTTAGCCCCTTACAGTTGGACATGAAGATAAAGACCTTGAATCCGATCGATCTGCAGAGAATCAAACCGATTGTCATTAGTGAAGTTCAGGGAAGAGCCATGGCTGACATTCGCATCAAAGGACCATTGAGTGATCCTAAAATCTTTGGTCCCATTTCTGTTTTGTCGAATTCAATTATCGACTTTCAAGAAAATGAATTTAAAATTTCAACGGCTACTATTGAGATGAGGGGGCAAGAAGAAGTAAACCCAAATCTCTATGTCGAAGCAACGACTCGCAAGAATGGATATGAGATAAGCCTTCTAGTTCAGGGTCAAGCCCTGAACCCCCAGGTTTCTCTGACCTCAACTCCAAATTTACCGGAACAAGATATTGTTTCACTTCTTGCTCTCGGAATTACCTCTCGTGATCTCGATGAAAGTGTCAGCTCTACAGAGCAGCTAACTACTTCAATATTCCAAGGCGGAGCGGCCTACCTCTTAAGTAATCCAGTACAAAAGGAAATCAAAGAACGTTTTGGGTGGGATGCACAGATTGCTCCTACATTCGATGATGAAAACAATACTTCAGTACCAAAGGTTCTCGTTTCTAGGAAGCTTTCAGACAAGGCAGACATCACCGCATCCAGAGAATTGGGAAAACAACCAAAAACAGACGTCAAAGTAAAATACCAACTCAATCCGAAGCTTTCAATTATTGGTAGCTTTGAAAGCACCGGCGCTTCAGAAACAACTACGACCACAACGACAGAACGGGATGAAGATGAAGTCTACGGGCTAGATTTCGAGTATCGATTGGAGTTTAAATGATAAGCTCCTTGAGACTCTATGTTCTTACTTTTGCCTTGCTCATAATTTCCAGCCAGAGTTTAGCGGCAAACCGCCCACCTATAATGCTTCAGGGCTTCACCCCTGCAGAAGTAAAGGATCTAAAAAACAAGTACCCAAATATAGACAAAGGAAATTTGAGCCTGGCAGTTCTCGATCAGGTCGTTCGCTATTTAATGACCACAGAACAGTTTACAAGTGTACTTTTAAGAAAGCGCAATAAAAACTCGAAACAACTCATTCTTGAAGTCAAATCCACAAGACGGGTCGGACGCATCACGATTGACGGAAATAGACACTTGAATAGAGATCAAATTCTAAAGGTTCTTAACTTAAAGCGTTTCGGCACTCTTCGCACTGATGAATTAGAACTCAGCCTCGATCGCTTAAGAGAGAAATATCGCCAAGACGGATATTTTAATATTAAAGCCGAAGTTCGCATGCGACCAACAACACGCAGAATGACGGACCTAGAAGTTGTCATCGATGAAGGACAGTCCTGTCGCATTACTGATATCGACTTTCAAACTGAAAACAAAAAACTCAAAGGACAGTTACGAAGAATTTCTACAGGAGTGATGCGAGAGCGATATTCAGAAGTACGACTCTCTCAATTACAAACGAGGATTAGTAGTTTTCTATCTGACAATCGCTATTTAACAACTCGGATATCTGAACCCACTATCCAATTTAACAGCGATAAGACTGAAGTACGAATTCTATATACGATTGAAAACCCCTATGAGTATGAATTTCTCATCGACAACAACACCTCTATTAAAGACTCAAGTATCATCAGACAATTCGACCTTGGAAAATACTCGGGACAGACTTTTAGTCCATCGGGTCAACTCGCTCAAAAGATCAAAGAAATCTACTTAGAAAAAGGTTTTGCCAATGTGGAGGTCACTTTCAAGGAGGAGTACTTTAAGAAGAAGTTCCGGCAGAGAGTGCGCTTTAAGGTAAAAGAAAATAATCGCATTCGAATTCGGTCCATAAGAGTTGAAGGGAAAATTTCAAGACCATCTTTTTATTACGCCAACTATATTAGAGAAAATAGCTCAACCCTGGTTCGGCAGAGTTTCTATAATAGAGAGGCTATCGACAAAGGAGCCAAACTTCTCATCGACCAACTACAAAACGAAGGCTTTTTGCGAGCTGAAGTTCTTTCTATACGACCACAATTCAATAAAAAGAAAGAGGTCGTCGATATTTTTGTCAACTTAGATGAAGGCCCTCTGACTCAAATACAGAAAATTCAATTTGAGGGTATCAAGGCTCTCAGTCGAAACCAAATTCTTGATGCTCTCGATATTAAGGCCGGCAAACCTCTTCGCCTCAACTCACTTCAACCTAATATCGACAAAATAATGAGTCTCTATCGCAGTAAAGGTTACTTGGAAGTTCAAGTTTCGAATTCTAAGAAAGATCTTATTTCTTATAATCAAAATTATACTCTGGCCGTTGTAAGGTTTAAGGTCAGGGAGGGGCCACAAATTGTAGTCAACTCAATTCGAGTCGACGGAAATACATTTACTAAAGAAAGCGTCGTTTTAAGAGAGCTTGAATTTAAAGAAGGGGACATCCTTACTCCGGAACTACTCAGCGAGTCTATCATTCGCCTGCAAAAAATCGGTCTCTTTTCTCGAGTACAAATCTCGACCCTTGAAGAGGGTTCTAAAATTTCACAGAGAACCGTTAGAGTTCAAGTTGTTGAAAGGGACCCTGGATTATTTTCTCTGGGTTTAGGGATTACTAACGAGCAGCAAATTTCATTTCGAGGTTTCACCGGGCTGGCATACAGAAACCTCTACGGTACTGGTCGCAAGGTCTTTTCACGATTAGACCTTCAGTATTCAACCGACCCTGATGTAAGCTTTCTCGAAAACGAGGTCACGATTTCATACCTCGAACCGGCGGTTTTTTCAGACCGCACTCAGCTACGAATCAGTTTAATTCGCGCCGAAAATGCCTTGGACCCAGAAGAGGGCGATGTAAACATCACTATTCAAGAAAATAATGAAATTAACTTTTTACTCGAAAGAGAGTTTTCGAAGCGACTCAAGGCATCTTGGAACTTGTATTCATTCTCGAATCAAAGATTTTTTGATCGAGTGACTCGTGCCGATGAACGAACCATTAACATAGGTACCATCGGTCCCATCTTCGAGTACGATCTAAGAAATAACATTACCGTACCGACAGAAGGGTCATACACCCGCCTCGAAGTCGAATATTCAGACCCACTCTTAGGCTCTTCGCAGGATGCCCTCAAGTTTTTACGATTTGCTCGCGTCACAGGTAATTACACCTATTACAAACCATTGTTTTCGCCAAAGTGGGTTTGGTATAACTCATTTCGCTCGGGCTACGTCGCACCACTGACCGATGATGACCGCTCGGGCGTCCCCGGAGAAAAAGCTTTCTTTCTCGGGGGAAGGACTACCATTCGAGGGTTTGATTTAAGTTCTTCAGAAAGAATTCCCCGACTCAGTCGCCTCGGAGTCAGCGAGATCGACGACTTCTTTCTTTCCACAGACTCCTACTTCTACCTCGTAAAATCTGAAATAAGATTCCCAATTTACGATATCGTTGGTGGACTCGTGTTTTACGATGGTGGGGTCGTTCACATCACAGGT
>JAUHWN010000145.1 GCA_030424665.1 Bdellovibrionia bacterium
TGGCCATGTGTTAGACCCTCATCTACTGAATTAACCATTTTGGTTTCGAAGTAAATTACACACCCTTTGAATTCTTACTGGTGTCCGAAATCCTTTTTTTAGAAGAGTTTTGGCAGTTCCATTAGGAGCAGAATCAGAGGGGAGGCAAAACCAGTGAGGAGGAAAAATGCCACAAATTACTATGAAATCTATGCTCGATGCTGGAGTCCATTTCGGTCATCAAACCCAGCGTTGGAACCCAAAAATGAAACCTTATGTCTACACAGCTCGTGGTGGAATACACATCATCGATCTTCAGAAGACTGTTGGTGCAACTAAAGATGCTCTTGAGTTTGTAAAGAAAGTTGCCTCTGGCGGCGGCCGAATGATTTTTGTCGGCACTAAAAAACAAGCTGTTGATCCGATCGAAGAAGCTGCAAAAACATGTGACTCTTACTATGTTACTAAAAGGTGGCTCGGTGGAACTCTCACTAACTTTGTAACAATTAAAGAGAGCATCGATCGCATGAAGAAAATCGATCAAATGCGCGAAAAAGGTGAACTTGAATACTTCACTAAAAAAGAGCGCGTTCAAATTGAAAAAGAATATGTGAAATTAAATGAGTACCTAAAAGGAATCCGCAATATGAAGGATTCTCCTAAGCTCATGTTTGTTGTCGATCTTAACAAAGAACACATTGCTGTCGCCGAAGCGAAGCGCCTTGGTATTCCTATTGTCGGAATCTGTGATACCAACTGTGATCCAGAAACGATCGACTACCCAATTCCTGGAAACGACGATGCGATTCGCTCGATCAAACTTTTCAGTGGCCTCGTAGCTGATGCTTTCAACGAAGGCGCTAAGCTTTACGACGAAAAAGTAAAAACTCAAGCCAACAAAGGCGACGAAGAATCCGCAGAAAAGCCAGAGGCTAAGAAAGCTGCCAAAAAAGATGCTAAAACTGCTGGTGGACCAGCTGTTGTTAAAGTGGGCCGCAAGAAGCTCGTTGCTGCTGGAACTGCAGAGGATGTAGAAATCCAGGCCGAGGTCGAAGCTGGCGAGACGCTCGTAGAAGAAAATCAAACCGAAGAGGGTGCAGAGTAATCTGCATCTTTTTTTTGTTCGCAATTTTTTTAACTTAAAAATTAAATAAATAAGAGGTCACAAAATTATGTCTATCTCTGCACAAATGATAAAAGAACTTAGAGAGAGAACCGGAGCAGGAATGCTCGATTGTAAAAAAGCCCTTTCTGAAACTGAAGGTAATGCCGACAAAGCGATTGAATGGCTACGAAAGAAAGGTCTTTCAAAGGCCGCTAAAAAAGCTGGACGTGTTGCTGCTGAAGGGCTCGTGTTTGCTTACATTCATGGTGAAGGCCGAATCGGTGTACTTGTAGAAATTAACTCTGAAACTGACTTTGTTGCTAGAAATGAAGAGTTCAAAGGCTTCGTCTCTGATATTGCTATGCACATCGCTGCTACTAACCCACTAGCGGTAACTACTGAAGAATTCCCACCAAGCGCTATCGAAAAAGAAAAAGCCGTTCTTATGGCAAAGGCGCGAGAAGAGGGTAAAAAAGAAGAAATGCTTGAAAAAATTGTTGGCGGCCAAATTAATAAGTGGCTCAAAGAACAATGCTTACTCGAGCAGAAATTTGTTAAAAATCCTGATGTAACTGTTGGTGAGCACCTTACTAATACAATTGCTAAAATTGGTGAGAACATCAAAATTCGTCGCTTTGTTCGCTATGAACTCGGTGAAGGAATTGAAAAGAAGAGTGAAGACTTCGCTGCTGAAGTTGAAGCTGCTTCTAAAGTTTAAGCGAAAATTGGGGTGGGGAATTGTCAAATCCAAGGTTTAATAGTGTCTTGTTAAAGATTTCTGGTGAAGCCCTCGGCGGTGAAGAGGGCACAGGAATTAACCCTAAGGTTATTCAACAAATCGCTTCTGATGTTGCTGAAGCCACTAAAATTGGCAGTGCTATGGGAGTTGTCATCGGTGGTGGTAATATCTTTAGAGGTGTCGCCGCTTCGGCCCACGGAATGGATCGAGCCAGTTCCGACTACATGGGAATGCTTGCGACTGTTATCAATGCCCTAGCTCTGCAAGATGCCCTCGAAAAAGAAGGCGTCGATACTCGAGTCCAGACAGCTATCGAAATGGCTGAAATTGCCGAACCTTACATTCGTAGAAAAGCCATGCGCCATCTTGATAAGAAGCGCGTGGTGATCTTCGCAGCCGGTACCGGAAATCCTTATTTTACGACCGATACCGCTGCCGCATTAAGAGCCATGGAAATCAATGCCGATGTCATTTTGAAAGCTACGAAAGTGGACGGAACTTACGATAAAGATCCAATGAAACACGACGACGCCAAAAAATTTGACGAGATTTCTTATATGGAAGTGTTGCAAAAGGGCCTAAAGGTTATGGACTCTACTGCAATTAGTCTGTGTATGGACAATTCTTTACCAATTATTACATTTAAGTTAACTGAAAAAGGCAATATTGCTCGCGTTCTCAATGGCGAGCAAATTGGAACCTTAATTAAGTAAGGAGGCGGACATGGAACAAGCCCAACTCAAAACAACTGCTGAAGCAGCAATGAAAAAAGCCATCGATTCACTCTTGAGCGATCTAAAAAAGATTCGCACGGGTCGAGCTAACGTGAGTATGCTTGATACTGTAAAGGTTGATTATTATGGGTCTCCGACCCCTATAAACCAAGTTGCTTCTGTTTCTTGTCCCGATGCTCGAACTTTTCTCATCAATCCTTTTGAAGCATCGATCCTTAAAGATATCGAAGGCGCAATTGTAAAAAGTGATTTAGGTATGGCTCCAATGAATGACGGAAAAGTGATTCGCATGAAGCTTCCAGATGTCACAGAAGAACGCCGTAAAGAACTTGTTAAAACTACTAAGAAGTTGGTGGAAGATGCCCGCGTAGGCATTAGAATGGCGCGTAAAGAAGCCAATGATTCGATCAAACAGGCGCAAAAGGACAAGGCAATCAGCGAAGATGATAGCAAGCGCTTTCAGGAAGAAATTCAAAAGGTAACTGACAAGTTTGTAGCTGAGGTTGATAAGATTGCTCAGGACAAAGAAAAAGACATCATGACACTCTAGGATTTTACTTAAGTGGAAGAGAAGAAACTCAATCATTTAGCAATTATTATGGACGGAAACGGGCGCTGGGCGAAGGCTCGTGGCTACGACCGAACTATGGGCCATATTAAAGGTGCTCGTGTTGCTAAAAAGATCATCGAGGCTTCTGCAGAAATGAATCTTCCCCACTTAACTCTTTACGCCTTTAGTACCGAAAATTGGCTGAGACCCCAGTTAGAAGTCAGTTTTCTTATGCGACTCCTCTTTAAAAACCTGAAGCGCGAGAGAAAATCACTTATTAAGAATAATATTAAATTCAATGCCATTGGTGACCTCGAGAAGCTTCCGAAATATGTACAGGACGAGGTTCAAGAATCGATAGATGCCACAAAAGATAATACCGGTATGGTACTCACATTTGCCCTTAGCTACGGCGGCCAACAGGAAATTGTTGAAGCCACAAAAAATATTGTAGCCTTGGTCAAAAAAGGAGAGATAAGCGAAGATCAAATCGATAAAGATCTTTTCAGCAAAGCTCTTCCATCAAATCCCCTCCCCGAGGCGGATCTAATTATTAGAACAAGCGGCGAGTCGAGGTTATCTAACTTTCTTCTCTGGCAGGCTGCCTACGCCGAATTTATGGTTACACAAAAATTTTGGCCCGACTTTACTATTGAGGATCTCAATGAGTCGATAAATTACTTTTTCGGTCGTGAACGACGTTATGGTAGAATAAGTGAGCAATTAGGTCCCAATAACACTTATAAAGTGGACCAAGCAACTTTGAACTCACTTATATGAAAACTCGAATAATATCAGCACTTGTCGCAGTATCTATTATATTTTCTCTTTATGCTTTTTCCGAGCTGACCGGCCTGTATATTGTTTGTGCCCTAGTCGTCGCCATTTGTGGCTGGGAATATCTAAGAATGACTTTAATGAAGGTCACCGCCCCCATCTACGTTCATGTCGGTTTTTATATTAGCCTATTAATCACCTATAGTTTTTTTGTTTTCCTTCCTCAGCATTCAATTCCTGTTTTTTGCCTAGTCACAATAGTTTTTCTCACAACACTTCTAACGACCGCAAAAAAATCCATTAAATTAAGTAGAGTGACCCTTAAACAGGGTCTCGGTGTCATGGGATTAATTTATTGTGGAATATTTCCTGCCTTTGCCACGCGACTCTTGCAATTCGACGAGCAAGGAACCTGGCTTATTTGCCTAATGGCTTTTGTCTTCTCTGGTGATACTTTGGCCTACATAACAGGAAAGTCTTTAGGAAAGAGAAAGCTCTTTGAAGCCGTCTCTCCTAAAAAAACCATAGAAGGCTCTATCGGTGGGCTTCTCGGTTCTGCCCTTTCTGGAGTCGCTTGCTCTTACCTTTTCTTCGATGGGGATCAAGCTATTCTAATTGCGCTTATTGCCACATTTACTGGACTTTTTGCACAAATCGGCGATCTCTTCGAATCTCTTCTCAAAAGGGTTGCGAAGGTCAAAGACTCAGGAAATCTAATGCCTGGTCATGGTGGAATTCTTGACCGAGTCGATGGAATTTATTTTGGAGCACCCATACTTTTTATGTGCATCTCCTACTTTGAATTGTAAAAACTAGACCTTTCAACGCAGCACCATACATAAAATCTTAATATCATTGGCTTCTCACAATGAAAACAGGCCTAAAAGCACTGGCATTCGGGGTCCAAGGAATCTACAATAGTTCTATGGATTTTAGTTTTTTTGTAAATGGTGTTCAGTCGACAATTGGTTTTATCATCCCAATGATTATTCTCTTGGGACTACTTATATTCGTCCATGAATTAGGCCACTTTTTAGTCGCCAAATTTTTCAAGGTTCGAGTAGAAGTATTCAGTTTGGGGTTCGGCCCTAAACTCTTCCAATTCAAACGTGGTGACACTGTTTACTGTATATCGGCGTTTCCTTTGGGTGGTTATGTTAAGATGTTTGGCGATGATCCCACGGTTGAAATTCCCGACGACCTAAAGGCCAAGTCCTTTCTTCATAAGCCCGTCGGACAGAGAATATGGATTGTACTCGCTGGCCCTCTAATGAATTTATTTTTCGCCGCTTTCCTTTTTAGCGGAGTAGCTATTGTTGGTGAACGAACCCTTTCTCCGGTAGTGGGAGATGTTGAAGTCAGTAGTGAGGCTTATTCTATAGGGTTTCGTTCGGGCGATCGAATTCTTGAAATCGATGGAACGCCAATTACAAAGTGGAATCAGGCCGAAGATATCATTAATGACTCTCTAGATAAAACCTTGAATATCAAAGTAAAACGGGAAATTGATGAATCTGAAAAGACCCTAAGTGTTCCGATTTCTGAAAAGCCCAATACTAATATTCTCTCGATGAAGAAAATTGTTGGGTGGGTAAAGGGGCTTCAGAATTCAAGTATGCCGCCACTCATCGGAGTTTCAAATCCAAATTCTTTCGCCGCCAAAATGGGACTCAAAACTGGTGATCTCATTGAAAAGGTTAACGGCGTTGAAGTTACTACCTGGAGAGCTTTTTCGAGACAAATTTTCGAACAAAACTCTGGGCCAATTACTTTAACAGTTAAGCGTATGGCTCGATTAAATAAAGACCTAGAAAAAGATGAGACTCTTGAACTCAAGGGTGAGTTAACTAGAGATCTCTCTACTGTACAGCCAAGTCAGGTGCTTTCTGGTGGCGTCTTTCCTACTAAAGAGGAAAATCCATCTACCATACCCACTGAAAAGACGACTTTTCAAATCTTAGCGGATCTCGGTTTTGAAAAGTCGGAAACTTTTATTCTTCAAGTCAGCGAAGACAAGCCAGCAGCAAAAGCCGGATTAGTCGCCGGTGATAAAATTTTAAAAATCAATGAGACCGAAATTGATACCTTCGACGCCCTTCTAAACACTGTAAAGGGCTTCAAAAAGGACGACCCGGCCCTTGCCGTCACCTATCTGAGAAATGGAGAGCTGGGAACTCTTAATATGACTCCCGAGCTGGCACAGCCAGATAAAGACAGAGGCAACTATGATAACCGATACATCATTGGTATTAGCCCAATTAAGAGCATTGCTCCACCGGTTACCTTTATCTACAAAACGGCAAACCCCATTACCATAATTCAAAAAGGAATTGAACGCTCTTGGTTTTGGACCAAGGCAACCTTAATTAGTTTTGTTAAGCTACTGACCAATGAAGTATCTCCAAAGAATCTTGGTGGCTTTATCTCTATTGGACAGGCCGCTCAGGCAAGTTGGGAACACGGAATTTCTCAGTTCTTGCGGATTATGGCTATTATTTCGATTAATCTATTTATTATTAACCTCTTTCCAATTCCGATTCTTGATGGTGGACACCTCCTCTTCTTTACGATCGAGGCTCTTCGAGGAGCGCCACTCAGTATGAGGAAATTAGAAATTGCTCAACAGATAGGCTTAGTGCTACTCCTTGGGTTAATGGGCTTTGCATTGTTTAATGATGTCGCCCGATTAATTGATTAGATAATTTTTAGCCCGAGGTATCCATGAAACCCGATGGAAATATTTTGGCCATTGATACCAGCACTCGAATGGGTGGTATTTCTATCGTACAGTCGGGACGCGGCCTCATTGAATTGAACTGGATCCGCGAAAAGTCTCACACCGAAACCGTCACAGCCGCCATCGAAGAGGTTTTAAATCAAACCGGACTCCAACTCGGAGAAATCGCAGCAATTTCTATTGGAAAGGGGCCAGGAAGCTTCACCGGAATTCGTATCGGTATCAATATCGCAAAGACCCTTTCCTATGCAATGAACCTTCCTCTTTATGCATTCGATACACCTTTTTTACTCGCAAGCAGTGTTAGAAATTATGAGGGTCCCATTATTGCGGCTATAAATGCATTTAAAAATCAGGTCTATTACTCTCTTTTTGAAAAAAGAGCCGATTCTCTTCAGCTCATCAAGGGGCCAGCTGCCAAAAACTTGGGTGAAATTTGTGATCAACTCGACCAACCCCACCTCATCGTCGGCGACGGTTTTGATGCTTATTCTGAGGGCCTCAGTGAAGAACAGCGAGCGAAGATAACTAGAGACCACCTTCAATCGGACTTTCCTCTAGCTTCTCAGCTAGGATTACTATGTTATCAGTTTCCCGACTCGACGATCGACTGGAAGGATCTCCAGCCTCTTTATATACGTGCGTCAGAAGCCGAAGAGAAACTGAAGGCAGGCTTACTGAAACCACTGCCAAAAATTTAGTAATTAAAACGGCTTATGATATTTTTTAGTAATCGAAGAAAACACATTTCTGGAAATGATAGTAACTCCAATGTCGAGTCTATCTCGTCTCGTCGAAATCAAATTTCGAAACTTGAGTACGGAACGAGCATCGCTATCGGTGGTGGTAAGGGCGGTATTGGTAAGAGTTTTCTTTCTTCAAACCTTGCAATTTGTTTGGCTCGCCTCGGCTACAAAGTCACATTAGTTGATTTAGACTTAGGAAGCGCAAACCTTCACACTGTTCTCGGAATCAATAACCCAAAAATGGGAATCAGTGATTTTTTACAAGGACGCTGTTCGTCGATTAAAGACGTTCAAGTGAAAACGGAAATACCAAACCTATCGTTTATTGGTGGCTTTGATGATCAACTCAATATTGCCAATATGTCTTCAGAAGATAAAGATCGTCTGCTCGATTCGTTTAGTGACCTCGATACTCCTTTTTTAATTTTAGATCTAGGAGCTGGTACTACCGAACATACTTTGGACTTCTTTCTCTATGCCGATGAAAAAATTCTGGCTGTAATTCCTGAACCGACGAGTATCGAAAATGCCTATCGATTTTTAAAGTCAGCCTTCTACCGTCAAATCATTTTGTCTGATTCTGATATAGGAATTAAAGATGTCATCGACCAGGTAATGGATCAAAAAAATGCACTTGGAATTAAAACTCCGGCTGATTTAATTCAACACGTCGTTTCTATGGAGCCAAAAAAGGGCACAGAGCTGTTAGAAATTATAAAGGGTTTTAACCTCCATGTTTTGCTCAATCAGGTTCGAGCCCGGCGAGATATTGACGTCGGATACTCCGTAAAGAGCGTCTGCCGTAAGTATTTTGGATTTAACGCCGATTTTATCGGTTATATCGATTATGATAATGCGGTATGGCAAGCTCTACGAAGAAGACGCCCCCTTGTGCTCGAATACCCAAGTAGTAACTTAGTTGGCCAATTTTTGAAAATTTCAAAAAATCTCGTAAAACCAAAAAGCATTCGCGAAGTTGGCTGATTCTTTTGCTATACTATGGCCATGTCAGCAAACTGGGACACTCAGACATATTATGAAATCCTAGAGATCTCTAACGATGCTCATCCGGCAGAAATTAGGGAGGCCTATCAGCGTGCGAAGAATACTTATTCCCAAGATAATCCAGCTCTTTATACTGTATTCACCAAAGAAGAATCGAGAGAACTTTTAAATTTGATCGAAGAAGCCTATACCGTTTTGTCTAATCAAGCGACCAGAAACGCCTATGATCAAAGATTAAAGAAAAGTACGGATAAAGAAGATCATCCCGCGGATCAGTTTTTTCAGAATGCGGTCTCTGGGGGAAGTTCCAATAGCGAACCTGAACTGCCTGACTTTGATTACGATGAATCCAAGCCCAGTCAGGTAAATACTCCGGTTCAATCAATGCCAAGACAAGAACAGGTAAGAATGCCGGAGCGACAAACTAATCCAGCAATCAATACTGAAGAACTTGAAGAAGGTTACGCCAAAACTAGTCTTTCCATCTATCAAGTCGACGATCAGATGGAGGAGCGAATCAGTTCCCAATCTGTTTACGATGGACAGTTTATTAGAGAAGTTCGAGAATATAAGCGTGTTAGTATTGATCGCATTAGTGAAGTAACTCGAATTTCAAAAACCTATCTCAATGCTGTCGAAGATAATGATTACAAGAAATTACCAGCTCCCGTTTTCGTAAGAGGTTTCGTCGTGCAAATTGCGCGGATCTTAAAAATTGACGAAAAAGTCGCTGCTTCATCCTATGTTCAATTATTAAAAGACTCTCAGTAGTAAGATATGATCCAGTTTAAAATAAGTGAAGACCTCAATGGTGCTCGAATTGATCAAGCCCTACTAGAATGCGAAAAAATTATTTCTCGAAGCCAGGCAAAGAAACTTCTTTCTCAGGGACTTGTTAAATACAAGGGTAAGATGGTCAAGCCCTCTTTTAAAGTTGAGGAAGGGATGGTTTTTGATATCGATTTTCCCGATATCGTTAAAGAGAAGCTCGCTCCATATGAATTCCCGCTAGAGATCATCCACGAGGATTCAGATGTTATTGTAGTTAACAAACCCGCTGGACTCGTTGTACATCCATCCCATGGCCACGAAAATGATACTCTTATCAATGCTCTCATCTATCACTGTAAAGATCTTTCCATCGGTTTTCACGAAGACCGACCGGGTTTAATTCACCGGCTCGACAGAGACACCAGCGGCACCATCGTTATAGCGAAAAATGAAATGGCACAAAATTCTCTGGCTAAACAATTTCAAAAGAAAACCACCCATAGAAAATATTGGGCTCTAGTTTTTGGTCACCCTAAACATTCCGAAGCTAAAGTGGAGTCAATTCTTGATCGACACCCTACTGATAGAAAGCGCTTTGCCTCTCTTAGAAAAGAGGGAACACAAAGACCCAACTTGGTTGTAAACGGAATCGCTGATATGCAGACTTTAGAAATAATGGCTGATGGGGTCGATCTCAAAAGGGGGAAAAAAGCGGTTACCAATTATCGAGTTCTCACCGAATCTTCTGAGTTTTCTTTGGTTGAATTGATGCTCGAAACGGGGCGCACCCATCAGATTAGGATCCACCTGAGCGAACTCGGGCACCCGGTTGTTGGTGATGAACTCTATGGTGGAAAAACTCGAGCCAATAATTGTAAATCTCCAGCACTTAGAAAATATATTAAAGATATGAATCGATTTGCTCTTCATGCCAAAGAATTAGGGTTTAAACATCCAAGCCGCGAAGAAAGAGTATACTTCAATGCTCAATGGCCAGACGACCTCAATGAAATATTAAATCTCACTAAAATCAATTTACCCAATCAAGAGATCCCAGAAGACCTAAACTAGTTGAAACATTCTTATAAGAGTTTAAGATAAAATAAAGAAATCAAAACAGGGATTGGTCTTTGTTTCAAAAAACTCAAAAAGGTCTTTGGCAGTACAATGGACTCCATCTTATCTTCTATGGAAACAGTTCCGTATCTAAGACCGATCTTGAAAATTTTTTCGGACACAAACTCTGCTCCCTCCATCAAACCCATAGTGATATAGCCGTAGAAGCATTTTGTGATGAAGAGCTTAAAGGTGATGCTCACTTCGGTGATCGACCTGGCGAGGGTCTCTTAATAAAGACAGCCGATTGCATTCCTCTTTTAATGAGTGACGTACAAAATGGTTATGCCTTCGCTATTCATGCTGGATGGCGAGGGGTCGCGCAAAAAATTTTAGAGTCCTCACTCGATACTTTTTCTTCAAACCATCTATTTGAGGCCCCACCTCGATGGACTGCTTACATCGGACCACACATTCATCATCGATCCTTTGAGGTGGGTAGTGATGTGGCAAATGAAATTCTTAACTCCATAAAAGACCAAGACAGAAACAACTATCAAACGCCCCATCCAACTGAAAAGAATAAAGTTTTTGTGGACCTCAATAAGGTAATGCGAAGACAACTCCTAGAAAATTCTATTAACAATGTTGAAGAT
>JAUHWN010000146.1 GCA_030424665.1 Bdellovibrionia bacterium
CCCCTCTCACTACAACGTCCGCAAATATTGAGCCGTATACGATTCTTCTACTGCCAATAAATCTTGCGGTGTACCTTCAAACAAAATCTGCCCACCACGATGTCCGCCCTCAGGACCCATATCAATAATCCAATCGGCGTTGCGGATAACATTAAGATTATGTTCAATCACAATCACTGTGTTTCCCTTATCAACTAAGCGATTCATGATCGTGAGTAACAAGCTAATATCCGACATATGTAAACCCGTCGTTGGCTCATCAAAAAGTAATATACGAGGATTCAATGCCAAGGTGCGCGCTAAACTAACTCGTTTTTGCATTCCATAACTGATTTCAACAGGGCGTTTATCGCCGATGTTACCCAAATTAACTAATCGTAAGCATTCTTGAACTCGTTCTTTAACCTCTTCTTCAGGTAGCTGTTCGAGTCGTCGCAAACCAAATGCGATATTCTCAAATACTGTCATGGAATCAAAAAGAGCGGGATGTTGAAAAACCATGCCGCACTTCTTACGAATCGGAAACATTTGCTCTTCTGTATAAGAGGAGATTTCCTCGTCATCGATATATATTTTTCCAGAATCCGGCTTTAACAGTCCTACAATATTCTTTAAACTCACGGACTTACCAGTTCCGGACATACCGAGAATAAATACGATTTCTCCTTCTCTAATTTCGAAACTGATACCCTTCAGAATCGTTCGGTCTCCAAAACTTTTCTTTATATTTTCAAAGCGAATCATTCAACCACCCGCAAAGGCCCCTCAAGTAAACCCATAACAAATTGTTTTACTCTGGGGTCAGAGTGATCTTTAGTTTGCATTTCATCGCCTGTAACTATGAGTTCTTGATCGACAATCATCACCATTCTATCTGCTATTTGAAAAGCTCTGTTCATATCATTGGTAATCATGACAACCGTTCCGCTGTTTTCTATATTGAGATCTATAATTAGTTCTACGATTTTTCTACTAGTGATGGGGTCGAGTCCGGCAGTGGGGTCATCATAAAAGAGTATCTCTGGCTTCAATGCCATGGCTCTAGCTATCCCTAATCGTTTTTGCATTCCACCGGACAATTCGTCGGGATAAAGTTCAAATGCATGATCCAGACCCACAGCCTCGATAAACCCCTTTGCTCTTTTAATAATTTCTGCTTCTGAAAAGTCTGTTACTTGTTTTAAGGGAAAGGTGACGTTTTCAAGGACCGTCATCGAGTCAAACAGAGCATTTTTTTGAAACAGCATTCCCATGCGTTTCATTAAATCTTGTCTCGACCCCTTATCAGTATTGTAAAGGTCTTGATCTTTGACCCGAACAGCTCCCGATGTCGGCTCCAAAAGTCCTGCCAAAGCCTTTATAAATACCGACTTACCGTGACCACTTGGGCCAACTATAACAAGCCGCTCCAAGTGGTCACGGTAAGTCGGTATTTATAAAGGCTACCGTGACCACTTGGGCCAACTATAACAAGCCGCTCCCCTTTCTCTACTTGCAGGTTCACATGATCAAGTACAAGCTCGTTGCCGAATTGAATTTTTAAATTTTCTGCTGAAATATCTAAGGTCTCCAAGAAACTCCCCATATCCCACTAACACTCAGTAATTACACCAAAATTTTCTTCTTAACACACCCACTATTTCGAGTAATGCTATTGAAGATCCACATGAACTAACGACTTGATCTAAGTCTTGGAAAAGTTAAGGGAATACCCATGAAACTTATCTTCATACTCTGTCTACTCAGTTTCTTTATTAGTGCTTGCACGAAAAAGAATGAGCAGAAGCCAAACATTATGAATCCACTCAGTCAGGGAGAAGAAGACAAAAAAGAACTCCGAAAAAAAGTCTTTAAAGAGTGCTTTGCAAGTTGCGCCTACTACAAAGAGGCCTGCAACGAATTTGACTCGAAATACGAAGCCTGCCTTAGTGATCCCGCCAAATGTCAGGAGTTCATCGGCTTCAACTTAGACAAAGGACCGGTCCTTAAACCAGATCGAACCTGTGAAAAGGTCTGTCAGCAATCTTTTTGGGGAGGAAAACTTGGTCTATGTGACGCCAACAATGAGAAAAAAGATTACAAAAATGGATTTCTCAATCTGATAAAGGAGGGGAAGTCTCTTAGCTTCCGCTCACTTCTATTTTCTCCGACACTCTCAGCTCAGGCGAAATTAGCACTACAAGAGAAAATTGAATCTGAAAAAGCAAAGCTCCCGGATATTGGGCTACCAGAAATTTTTGTAGTAGAAAAAAACTTCAAGAAGACCAATAGCTTTGAAATTATTCTGCGAAAAGATGAAGTGCCTTGTCTTGGGAATTCTCTTATCGATCAACTCATTACAAAGCAAAAAGAACTGCCAAAAGAATCTTCTGTTTTAAGTCTCATGTCGTATAAAGATAAGATTATTAACAACTGTAAGTTAAGTAACCTTAAGTTCATTGGTAAAGAGGGTATCAAAGACTCCAAAGCAATAATTACAAAAATTGATTTGCATTTTCATAGTCCTCCCGGTGGCTGTCAATTTACCCCACCTGAATTGCGAATCAAATTTAAAGGGCCAATAGGAGGAGATTATATTGCAGAGTCGAGCATTGAAAGTATCTCAGGTAACAAGCCCGATGTTCGCTTACTTGAAATGGTCAACAAATATCCGCAGCTCTTCGGAACCAACTTTAACCCTATAAATTCTGTCCGAGGCTTATTTAGCTACAAGAACAGAAGCTTTCTCATCGCCGAAACCATAGGTTGCTCTGATGTCTACGAGGTTACAGATTTTGGACTTATCCCAAGAAAAACTTCTAAACTTTGTGAAGAGCAGTGCCTTTAGTTTTTGAATGTTTTTCAAGTAACACTCTGTGTTGATAAGGAGTTTTAAGTTTTGTCCGTAAATCGTGCTACCCCTAGGCTATGAAATATTTCTTTAGCCTAATCATATTATTATTCTCGATAACCAGCTTTGCTGACATCTTTGGCCGAGACAATCGCCGAGAGCTTCGACCAAAGGGGCCCCACAGACAGCTCTCCCAAGCTGTTGCCGTTGGAGTCATCAACAGCCTTTGGGAAGATATGGCTTCAGAGATTTTAACCTTAGAAGTAGATAGACTCTCTGACTTTATGTGCAAGGACGAGGCTTTTTCCCAACAGACAAGCATTCCTTATGCCTGTACTGGATTCCTTGTAGGTGAAGACCTCTTGGTGACAGCGGGCCACTGTGCCGTTAATCACGGCGAAGTCAGAAACATGACCGAAGATTATTGCGAAGCCTATACCTGGTATTTCGATTATTTTTCATCAGAGATGAAAGAGGGTGAAATCCAGGATGTCGACAGAAATAAAGTCTATAAGTGCAAAGAAATTATTTACGCCGTTGCCGAAGAAGACCCTCCCGGCCGCGATTTTGCTTTAATTCGCCTTGATCGACCTGTTACGGGTCGAAGACCATTAAAACTATCTAAGCGCAACCTTCGCAAACGAGACCGTTTAAGTCTCATTGGCTTTCCGATGGGAATGCCAATGAAGATCACTGATCAGGGCAGAGTCATGGACCTACCCGCCGACGAACCAATCGCCGTCACAAACCTTGATGCCTTTTCTGGAAACAGCGGATCCCCGGTTTTTAATGCACTTAATGAGGTCGTTGGTGTACTCATCGCAGGAGAACCCAACACCTCAACCTATCGGGACACTAAAAATTCTTGTGATCGCTATAACTTTTGCGATGAATTTGGGAAAAACTGTAAGGAAAGCGCTCTCGATCCCGATACTCAGGGCTTTCCCAGCACTGGAACCGATGTCTTTCTGATAGATGGGATGAGAGAACTCATTGAACAGAATATATAAAACAATTCATTTGCTCTTTGAACTCATTAGCACATCGACACCTTCAATTTTTTCCATTGAAAATCGATAATATAATACAAGGTGATCCTTTACACTGGCGACCAAACCGCCGCCGACACTCGGCGGCTCTATGTCTAGTGTTGAAAATTTGGTTTTTACCTGGCCACTGACAACTATCGGTTTACCAACTCCGGCCTTCTCAGGGAATTTTATTTGATAATCGGCCTTGATTGGATGCTTCCTTTCTTTGATTTCGAGAATCATTTCTAATTGGCCCTTGGGCTTTTTGTAAAAACTCCTCCATACATCCTGATCGATATCATCCGTTCTCAATACAATTTTTTCGCCAAGGATTTTAACGACCTCTTGATCGCGCTCTTGTTCTCCAGATTTAAAAGATTTAGTTTCAACTTCGACCCATAACTGCAGACGATTGTGATCGCCCAATCGCAAGTCGACCTCCGGAGAGCAAGAAATTCCGATGGGCTCTACACTGCTCACCAAAAACATTCTCTTTTTTGTTTTCCATGCAACACAATGGTTTTGGTTTTCTTTAAAAATTTCAGCTTCTGCTGCGATGGTAAAGACGAATATCAAAATTAAAAAAACAACTTTACGCAATATAGCTGTCATCAAGCCCCCAAGTAAGATGTGACATTTCTATTTTGTAGGAAATTGAGATAAGTCACAAACCTCCATTTCTAAGGTTTTACTAGAGCCTCTTCAGCCTTATGGCTCGAGGGCGCCTTTTCTGCGTGGTGCCATATGTTAAGAACTGACAAGAATTACCGACAAAAGGGCAAATGCTAAAGGATTCGTTGATCTTAAAGCGGACCTGTTCTATCAATGAGAAGTTTACATCACATTATATAGATAGATTTGATTTATGTTGCGCTAAATCAATTTTCAAAACTATTTGAGGAGCAATTCATGTCTCATAAGAGAAAAAAAATTACGGTTGTTGGAGCAGGTTTTGTGGGTTCTACAGCGGCACATTGGGCTGCCTTAAAAGAGCTCGGCGATGTCGTACTCGTTGATATCAATGAAGGAGCTGCACAAGGAAAAGCCTTAGACCTTTTTGAAGCATCACCAGTTGATGGTTTTGATTCGAGAATTACGGGAACGGCAGATTACAAGGACACTGCTGGGTCGGATATCGTAATTATAACCGCCGGTCTTCCGCGCAAGCCTGGAATGAGTCGTGATGATCTTCTCGCTTCGAACGCAAAGATTATGAAAAGTGTTTGTGAAGGCGTTCGCGAATTTTCTCCGAACTCAATTGTTATCGTAGTTTCAAATCCTTTGGATGCCATGTGCAAAGTGGCCAAAGACACACTTGGCTTTCCCAAAGAAAGAGTTATTGGTATGGCAGGAGTTCTCGACTCTGCTCGGTTCCGCTCTTTTATTGCCGAAGAACTCAATGTTTCTGTTAAAGACATTCACGCTTTTGTTCTCGGAGGTCATGGAGACACAATGGTTCCCCTTCCACGATATGTATCTGTCGGCGGAGTTCCTTTAACCGAAATGATGTCTAAAGACAGAATCGACGCCCTAGTTGATAGAACTCGCAAAGGTGGCGCTGAGATCGTTGGTCTATTGAAAACAGGTTCTGCTTACTACGCTCCTAGTTTATCAGCCGTAGAAATGGCAGAGGGAATCCTTAAAGATCAAAATAGAATTCTTCCATGTGCTGCATACCTCACTGGCGAATACGGTGTAAACGATATGTTTCTCGGGGTTCTCTGTAAACTCAGTGGTAAAGGATTAGAAAAGGTCATCGAAATTGAACTGACCAACGAAGAAAAAGGAATGCTCGAAAACTCAGTAAATGCTGTAAAGGAACTAACAGCCGCACTAGAAAAAATTGACTACTAAGAAAGAGGCTCAAGGATGAACATTCACGAGTATCAAGCTAAAGAAATTTTCAGAAGTTACGGATTAAAGATCCTTCCCGGTAAAACGGCAACGACAGCTGATGAAGCTGTCGCCGCCGCCAAATCCATCGGCGGAGATATTTGGGTTGTAAAAGCGCAAATTCACGCTGGTGGTCGCGGTAAAGGGGGCGGTGTTAAACTCGCTAAGTCTTTGGACGAAGTAAAAGAACACGCTTCAAACATTATCGGTATGGATCTTGTCACTCCCCAAACGGGACCAGAAGGCAAAAAAGTCAATCTCGTTTATATTGAGTCTGGTTGTAATATTGAAAAAGAATATTATGTCTCAGCTCTACTCGATCGCGCAAAAGGTCGGGTAATGATTATGGCCTCAAGCGAAGGTGGAATGGATATTGAGGAAGTGGCCGAAAAAACTCCTGAGCTTATTCATTATCTCGATGTCGATCCCAATACGGGGATCATTCCTTTCCAGGCCAGACAACTTGCTTTCAAATTGGGAATGAAAGGCAAAGTCGCTGTTAAAGCAGCAGGCTTTTTTGAAAAACTCTATAAGATTTACGACGACAAAGATTGTGCCCTTGTAGAAATCAACCCCCTCGTTGTTACTAAAGAAGGTGATGTTATCGCTCTCGATGCTAAGATGGGATTTGATTCTAACGCCCTTTATCGTCATCCAGAAATTATGGAATACCGCGATCTTTCAGAAGAAGATCCGACCGAAATTGAAGCCAGCAAATTTGACTTAGCCTTTATTAAACTCGATGGAAATATTGGATGCTTGGTTAATGGTGCGGGATTAGCAATGGCAACTCTCGACATTATTAAAATGAATGGCTCTAGTCCTGCAAACTTCTTAGATGTCGGTGGTGGTGCTAACAAAGAAAAAGTCACAGCTGCTTTTAAGATCATTCTTAAAGATCCCAACGTAAAAGCGATATTGGTTAACATTTTTGGTGGAATCATGAGGTGTGACATTATTGCTGAAGGTGTTATAGCGGCCGCCAAAGAAGTCGGCCTAACTGTGCCCTTAGTGGTTCGACTTGAAGGAACCAACGTAGAACTTGGCAAAAAGATTCTTGATGAAAGCGATCTCAATATTATTTCAGCAGGCGATCTCAACGATGCGGCTAAAAAAGTCGTCGATGCAACGAAGGGAGCTTAATCGTGTCTATTTTGATTAATAAAGAAACCAAAGTTATTTGTCAGGGTATCACGGGCTCTCAAGGAACATTCCATTCTGAGCAAGCTATTGCCTATGGTACAAAAATGGTCGGCGGCGTGACTCCAGGAAAAGGTGGAAGTTCTCACTTGGACCTTCCAGTTTTTGATTCAGTTCATGAAGCTAAAGAAAAAACGGGCTGTAATGCTTCGGTGATTTATGTTCCCCCTCCATTTGCAGCCGATGCAATTATGGAGGCTGTTGATGCCGAATTGGACCTTGCTATTTGCATTACTGAAGGCATTCCCATTGAAGATATGGTTAAAGTGAAAGCTTTTATGAAGGGCAAGAAAACGCGTTTAGTGGGTCCTAACTGTCCAGGAGTTATTACTCCCGATGAATGTAAGATCGGTATTATGCCGGGTCACATTCACAAGAAAGGTCGAATTGGAGTTGTTTCAAAGTCAGGAACCCTCACCTATGAAGCCGTTAAGCAGCTCACTGATGTTGGCCTGGGCCAATCAACGTGTGTCGGTATTGGTGGAGATCCTGTTAACGGAACGAACTTCATTGATATTTTAGAATTATTTAATGCTGATTCAGAAACTGATGGAGTTATCCTCATTGGTGAAATCGGCGGGTCTGCTGAGGAAGAAGCGGCCGAGTATATTAAAAGAGAATTTAAAAAGCCCGTTGCCGCATTTATTGCTGGAGCCAGTGCTCCAAAAGGTAAGCGCATGGGTCATGCAGGCGCCATCGTCACCGGAGGAAAAGGTACTGCCGAAAGTAAATTTGAAGCCCTTGAATCAGCAGGTTGTAAGATTGCTCGAAGTCCTGGTGATATGGGTGTGGTTTTAAAACAATCCTTATAGTTTGAGTGGAGGAAAAAATGGCTCAAGAAATGACTTTTAGTATTATTAAACCAAACGCGGTAAAGAAAAACGCTATTGGACCTATTATCGGAAAGTTCGAAGAAAACGGACTAAAAATTGCTGCTGCAAAATTAACTGTTCTTACACGTCCGAAGTGCGAAGAATTCTACGCTGAACACAAAGAGCGTCCTTTCTTCGGTGAGCTTGTTGATTTCATGACATCTGGTCCGGTAATGCTTATGGCTTTGTCGGGTGACAATGCCATCACAAAAAACAGAGAAATTATGGGTGCTACTAACCCGGCGGAAGCTGCTGACGGAACTATTCGCAAGCTTTTCGGTGATAGTGTTGGTGAAAATGCTGTTCACGGTTCTGATAGCCCAGCTAGTGCTGAGCGTGAACTTGGGCTTTTCTTTGAGAAGTCTGAATTCGTTAATCAGTAACCATTGACTGAAATTCGCGGCGAACGCGCCATTATAAAAATTGATCGCTTGGCCTTCGGCGGCTCCGGAATCGGAAACCACGAAGGCCTTGTTGTTTTCGTACCTCTTGCCTGCCCGGGCGACCTTGTCAGTGTCGAATTCACTAAAAAGAAAAAGTCTTTTGCCGAAGCTCGCATTCTAGAGGTTTTAGAAGAAAGTCCCCATCGCCAGGAACCGCCCTGTAAGCATTTCGGCAATTGCGGTGGCTGCGATTTACAGCACATTCAGTATCCTTCACAACTTGAATTTAAAAAACAAGCCCTTGAAAGCCTGCTCGCTCGACAATTGAAGTTTGAATTGCCAAAAATTGAAATCATTGGTTCCCCAAAAGAATTCCACTATCGAAATCGAATTCAACTCAACCAACAAAAAGGCCGCTTTGGTTATTTCGAAAAGGGTCGGAAGAGTTTTACTGCCATAGAAAACTGTCTAATTGCTAGAGAGGAAATCAATAAAACTCTCACCCTATTGGAGAGCCAATTTAAACGCTTCGAGATTTACTTCGATGGTCAAGATACCCACGTATCTCCCACGGAGTACGGTGGTTCTGAAGGAAGTTTCATTCAGGTTAATCCTGAGCTCAATGAAATTCTTATCAAGCGATTAATTCAATCAATAGAAATCAATGAATCTAAACTCGACAATAGTGAGGGATTATTCGTTGAACTCTATTCCGGAGACGCCAACTTTACTTTACCACTCCTAGAGCGGTTTTCGTTTAATGGATATTCGATTGAGCTAAATCAGAAGAATGTCGAACGGGCCCGTGAAAAGCTAAACCCTATTAATGGTTTCAAAGTGATGAAGGGTTCTGCCGAAGATATCAATAAAGTGCACCCCGGGGACCGCGTAAAGCACATGTTGGTCGATCCACCAAGAGATGGACTCAGTCAAACCGTCGTCGATTCCGTAATGGCCATTCGCCCCCAATGTCTCTACTACATATCTTGTCACCCAGCGACTCTCGTCCGGGATCTTAAGATTTTAAAAGACCAATATGATCTCCTAGAAATCTCCGCTTTTGATATGTTTCCCCAAACTGGGCACCTCGAGGTATTTTGCTCCCTCAAACTCAAAACTCCGTAATTTGAGAGTGATTGACATGCTGCATTTCCGGTCTGGATTCTCGTCTATTTTGCACTGATTTCAAATATCTGCTAGCCTTTTTCCATGCGAAGACTCCGCTTTTTCAGTATTTCATTACTCAGTATAGTTTTAGTTTCTTGCGCTCTGACTTCGTCACGGGATCCAGAAAAAGCCGACCTCTATTTACGCCTTGGTTCAAGTTATCTAACTAAAGGCGATAGTCCTCGAGCCATTAAAGAACTTTTGGTGGCCCAAGACTTGGACCCAAATAATAAATTTGTACAAAATAATTTAGGTTTAGCCTACTACATGAGACAGAAGCTCGATAAAGCACTATTTCATATTCGCAGGTCCATAGAGCTTGATCCCGATTTTAGCGAAGGCCGAAATAACCTGGGTCGAATCCTTGTCGATGTTGGGCAGTACGATGATGCGATCAAAGAACTAACAATTGTAAAAAACGATTTAACATACCCCGACCCCGATAAAGTTCTCGGTAACCTTGGGTTGGCATTTTTCAAAAAGGGACTCTACGAAAAAGCCAGAAAACACCTATTTGAATCTATTAAAATCAACAGAGAGAACTGCTTCGCTTATACTTACTACGGCAGAACTCTACACGAACTCAATAAATTTTCGTCAGCTCGCGATGCCTTCGAGAGAGCGATTGGTTTGTGTAAAACTGTAAAGTTTCCCGATGCTCATTTTTACAGTGGGTTAAATTATTATAAAATGGGTCAGAAGTCACAAGCTCTGGCTCGATTTGAGGAATTGATAGAACTTTATCCCTATAGTGACCAAGCAAGCGAAGCTCGGTCCATGATAAAAATAATAAGGTAAGAATGAAGTCCGTTGGAGAAGCACTCAAAAAAGCGCGCGAAGAAAAAGGCATTTCACTGGGTGAGATCGCTTTGGCGACGAAAATCAACACACGTATTCTCATGGCCATCGAAGAAGCCGATGAAGAGAAGCTCCCACCGAAAACATTCTTACGCGGATTTGTTCAAAGCTATGCCTCTTATTTAGAGTTAGATGTCGACGCCATCATGGAGCTCTTTTACGAAGAGGTGGGAACGACAAAACCACAAACAATTATCAAAGAAGCTGACGAGGAAGGTGCACAAGTTGAACAGGTCGATGCCGACTCTCTCAATCTTGTAAAACTCGAAAACAATTCTGCCCTTTTTCGTTTTGGCGTTATCGGCATGGTGGTACTTGCTCTTTTTTTAGCCATCTTTTTTATTAAAAAGAAAATGGACTCATATGAGGAAGAGCAAATAATTAAAGAAGTGCCAACTAATCTCAAGGCCATTTCAGGAAACCAACCCGAACCCACACCAGAAGATGGCGCCAACGGTGAGGCAACTCCGACTCCAACCCCCACGCCAACACCGAAACCAACGGCGACTCCGACTCCAACCCCCACGCCAACACCGAAACCAACGGCGACTCCGACTCCAACCCCCACGCCAACACCGAAACCAACGGCAACTCCGACTC
>JAUHWN010000147.1 GCA_030424665.1 Bdellovibrionia bacterium
TACCGCGGACTCCTTGAATTCTCTGATTTAGATCAACTTTGGAGTCGGGCGGGACGCGACGAAAAGGCCCAGTGCCTTGATCAGGTCGACAACTACCTCAGTCAGCGTTTAATCGTTGAGTCCCTACAGTCGGCTGAGAAACTTCTCGAAATTCTCACCTATGTTAAAACAAAGACCAGTAGTTCGTCGTTTATTAAAGAATTGCAAAATAAATTAAGACCCACTAAAGACTCCATCGTTTCTTTGCGTGAGAGTTTTGGGCGGGTTCAAACCTTTAGCTTTAGAATCCTTTTGCCACCGAGCGTGACTCGTTACGATGAAATCGAAAAGCGCTTTCTCTCTCTTTCTAAAAACCTCAAGATGTTTATCGAGTACCCGGCGATTATGGGAGCTCTCTACCATTTAAAAGATATTAAGCAGACCAGTCTCAACGCCAATTTTCAGTTGATTGAAGTTAATGCCGAAAAGCTCTTAACAGAGTTTATTCAGGGTTTTGGCATGCCTATCTTCGAGTTGGGTCTCGATGAGGGAGCTTATCGCTATCCGAGTCAGCTTGAGTTCATGCATTCGTTTTCGTTCGGACTGGGAACCGGTTTTTTTCAAAAACTTGAGATCGCCGATAGCGAGATTTACAAGTTCGTCGTTAACCACTACGCCATTAATCAGTTAAAGTACTTTGAAGATCAGTTGCAGTTTTTTAAAGACTCCAATTCTTCACATAAGTACTATGGCCTCGCTCCCTTTTGCCACCAAGAATACGATGCCTTCGTCGCAGGCCGTGAAGTCGAGGCCTCAGATTACTTGATTTATCTATCGAGTATCGATACTCACACTTATACTGAATCCAATAAAGGTTTATTGGTGTTTGACCCTTTTCAACAAAAATTTAATGAGTTCCTTTCTTACTTAAGGATTGATGCCGCAAAATACATTCAGTTTAGAAGATTTTTGCGAAATCAGTTATCCCAGGTGGCCCAAGTCAAATCAACTTCACTTGGGACCGATGGCGAAATGGGTGTAAATGAAGAAATATACCGCATTCATAAAGAGGCCATTAACTTCGTTCACGATGTGACTGTTAAATCCTTTGAGTGTTATTCGGCGATACAAAGTATTGAGGTCAAAAGAAGACTTCACATTATGTGGTTTGAATACCTGCACTTTGCAGAAATTCACAAAGCCATGACCGAAATGGCTAAAGGTGCTTCTTATGATGGGTTCAAGGACTATGATCGCCTAGGTCTTACTCCTCACCTCAATGAATTTACACAGAACATCTATCCCGATCGCTACCGTTTAAGTCTACTTGAGATGAGTTTGCGATACGCCCACTATATGACCGAGGGCTCAGAGTTGGCTGCCAAACAAATGGGCCAGGCGGGGAGCTATGCAATCAAGCCACGGGCAAAAATAGATTACAATCTGAACCGCTTTTCTGAGAGCGAAAAGAAGCGACACCAGTGGATCCCTTACCACCCGGATGCGGATGTTTTTATTGAGCGGGCTTTTAACTCGAGCTTTACCAAAATTCAGAGAACCCAGGATATGATGACCTGGTCATTTAAGCTTCCGAGTGAGTCTAACTTATTTTATCTCATGAAAACCTTTTACGAGCTTTACATGACCAATAATTACTTTAATAGTGAAGAGCTCTTTTATAAAAATAGCTCCGAGAAGTTGTCAGAAGTGAGTCTTGAAGATCTTTTTGAAAAGATCTCAGTGATCTACAATATCTATAGTTTGGATAACGTCCTCCCCAAAGAGGAAGGTGTACCGACCGAAGAGAAACTTCTCGATCTGGCTAAGATGCCCCAATTTTTTGAAGACTTTAGAGATAATATTACTCGTTACCACACGACCTTGGCAGAAAACCCACTTTTAGATAATGGGATCACCTCATTTCTGATTAAATATGACGGCCTGACTCGGTACCCTTATGAATACCTATTCTCGACTTTGATGGACGAATCAGACGAGAACCCACTGTGGATTGTCTTACTAAATCTCACTGATGCGCCCCAGGTTAAAAGCCCCGAAGGCTTAGGTGAAGTAGAAGCGTACTACCGAAGTATTGTGCAGATGGATGGTTTGTTCATCCCACTCAACGAAAAGTTCGAAGAGATGATGACGGGTTTTTATAACCGCTTGGGTGCCCATAGGCTCGATCTTGTGCAAGAGACTTTCTGCTACGCTCGTCAGAAGTCACTGGTCGACTACAGCTTTTTTAAACAGTCGCGATCAGATCTGAGGATTTCGCTATTAGATGATATTCACGTCATGCCGGCAGAGGATATTGACCCGGAGCAGTTGGGAATATTGCGGGGCTGGTCAGCTGAGTTCTATCGTATTTCTAAGGGATTTCTCGTCACAGAACCGGCGATCGGCAAATATATGCTTCCTGAGAAGCCGGAGTATCCTGCTTGTCAGTAATTTCCTTTGGGATGTCCATGGTGAAATCCTTTTAAATACCCAAAAAAATACCTATTTCGGCTTGAATTTGCCCCTAAACCTAGACAATAATTCTGGCAGATTAAGGGGCCTTGCTGGGCATGGAAACGAGAACACGGGGACAGAAAAAGTCCTCAAGAAAAAAAATTGATCTTTCGCGAATCAACCAAAATCTCGAAGAGATTTTTGCGGTCACTCTTGATGCGGTCCTTGTTATCAAAGACCAAGAGTTTGTTGAGTGTAATGAAGCCACGGTTCGCATGCTGAAAGCTAAAGACCGTGATCAGGTTTTAAATACCCACCCCTCAGAATTATCTCCCGAGTTTCAGCCCTGTGGGAAAGAGTCATTTATTAAAGCCAACGAAATGATCGCCATCGCTTTTGAAGTGGGCTTTAATCGTTTCGAATGGATCCATCGTCGTTTTGATGGCGAAGATTTTCCGGTTGAAGTGAGTTTGGTTGGGATTGAATCTGATGTCGACGGAAAACTTCTTTTTACTTTATGGCGCGATCTTACCGCAGAAAAAAGAGCCAATCGCGAACTGGTCCATCACTCAAAATTAGCGTCGATCGGGCAACTGGCCGCTGGAGTCGGCCATGAAATCAATAACCCTCTAGCCATCCTCAATGGCAACCTCGAACGGCTCAAAAAGAAGGTTGCCGAATATCAGGGCGCGCCTGAAAAGCTTGAAAAAGAAATCAGTAATATTCAAGAGGCTAGTGAGCGTATCCGTCGAATCGTTGATGGCTTGCGAGTTTACTCGCGCGCAGACAATGATCCCGTTGATATTATTTCTTTAAATGAAGCTCTCGAACAAACCATGAACCTCATATCTGAGATATACAAAAATGAGGGCATTGATTTACAAGTGGTAGATCCCTCCATTGAATTCTGCGTTCGCGGGCAACTTGGTGATCTACAGCAAGTCATCATGAATCTTCTCAGTAACGCCAAAGATGCTGTCGAAAACTCGACGACAAAAGAAATTCAGGTGACTTTAACAGAAGCTGATAATGGTCGCGTCCGTTTGATCGTAAAAGACAGCGGTGAGGGAATCGCTCCAGAAATTCAAGACAAAATTTTGAATCCCTTTTTTACCACTAAAGAAGTGGGCCGCGGAACGGGGCTGGGGTTAAGCTTTGTCAGTGAACATGTGAGTGAGATGGGCGGAAGCCTATCGGTTAAATCAGTTCCTGGGCAGGGAAGTGAATTTACGGTGGAACTCCCGCTCGATCGAGGCTGTCAGGGCGAAGACTGTCGAAAGTTTCCGAGCTTTAAGAATTCACCGAGCCACTATCAAATTTCAGGAAAGGCATTGGTCATTGATGATGAGTCACAGATTCGCGAAATACTTAGTGATTACCTCGAAGAGTTGGGTCTTGAAGTTTTTAAAGCCAAGAACGGTGAAGATGCCCTTCGCATGATTCAAGAGCAGGAATTTCACTTTATTTTTTCAGACTTTCATATGCCTGGCCTGAATGGCGATCGGTTGTTTGCCGAAGCCAAGCCCTACCTCAGTGATCTGACTAAATTGATATTGGTGACCGGAGGAGTGAGCTTGCCAGAATTTAAAGAAGACGATTCGCAACTCACTGTCTATGAAGTGATCAAAAAGCCCTTTACTCAAGAATCGGTCATTCAAGCAATCAAGTCCTGTACACAAAATTGATATCAGCTTTTAATATTTTTGCCCTTTGGGCCTAAGAATTGCTCTTTAGTGTCTCGATGACTGATTCAACGCAATTACAGACATTTTCACGCTATTTTATTGCCACACTTCTGGCCTTTGCCGCCATTTTGGCGCTTCCAGGTTGTTTGGAGGGTAAAAAAGTAGCACCAGTTGAAATTCATAGACCAGATGGCTCAGATCCGAGTAAGCCAGACGGCGAAGAAGAAGGCCCAGGGGCCGAAGAGTCTGCTGCTCGCGAAACCGAGTGTGATGAGGCGACTGAAGAGTGTGAAGAAGCACCAGAAGCCGCTGCAGCTGAAGAAGTTCAGAGAACTCCAGAGGTCTGTCTTTTTGAAAATACAATTGTAACTGGCGCGAGTATTTCTGCTGGTTTCGATACTTTTGGTAGCGGAGTTGCTCTTTTAGGGGTTACCGATCCCGATCAAATTATGAATTTTACACCGCAAACCAGTCCTAATCTCAGCCCCGGATTGGCCCTCGCAGGTCGCCATGGTGGAGTTTTAGCTAATTTTGCCGAAGCCACGAGTGCTCCCCTTGGTTCGGACCAAGTCGATCACCTGTTGAGAAGTTCAGAGTTTTCTGAGGCTAGTGTTATTGTGGCTATTGATCTCTACTATTGGGATTCTGTTTACGCCAACGAAGATGAAGGCCTATGTACCCAGGCTGTAGATTCGATCGGTGCATTAATTGAAGGAGCTCGCTCAAATAATACAGCCGTGATTTTGGGTAATGTTCCCGTCGAGCAAGAATTCAACGGAGCTCCACGAATTGCAGGGCAGGGTCTCGACCAAGCGGCCATGGACCGAGCTGCTGAATTGTTTCGGTTGTTAGCACCCGATTGGCAGCCGCCCCATAGAGAATGCCTTGAAGCATTGAATGCTGAAATTTCTGAGCAGTGTACGGCTGATCGTGATTGTTACGTCGTCGATTTCTTTAATGTTATGAACGAAGTTTCTCGCGATGACTTTAGCGGTGAAATCATAGTGAATCACCCAACCGACGGAGAAATTAGTTACACTTACGATCAGCTGCGTGTTTCTGGTGATATTCACTTTACTCAAGATGGTTCAGACGCCATCCAAGCTATTATCCTCGAGAAAATCAATACAGCACCACCGAGTTGTGCTGGAACTCAGTAGATTTACCTGTAAAAAATCAAAGCTTTTACGCAAGCTCTCTGCAATCTATCTATATATTAGAGTCCGGTGACACTGGTTTTATCTGTCGTAAAAATCCAATGACACTGATTTCTCCTGTCGAGTTGTCAGGAAAGCCTCACAAGTAGCATATAAATACCTGTAATCACAGTGCTAATAGAGTTGCCCGTCAAATACTGTCTCGCGGTGGTGCAATAATTAAATCAAGCAAGGGGGCCCATTCACTCCCCCAACTTACAGAAAGGAAAATCGTGAAAGCGCGTCTTAGTTTTAAATCCTATAAAGGTTTTGTTCATCCCGAGTGGAATAGCTACTTGAAAGCTGGTGGACTCAATCACTTAGACCCTCGCTCAAGTTTAGTCAAAGAAGGTTTAAGAGTATGGGCCGAAAGACTCAAGGATGCTTTTCGATTTTCGGGGAACTCTGTTCAGGTCAAAAAGTCGAAGCACTTTATCGTATTTTCTTCTCTTGAGTCTGGAGAACTCGCTCAGCTGCTTAAAAGGGCTGAGGAGTTTTACTCACAGTTTATGTCTTCGCCTTTAAAAGAGATTATAGATGAAGACTTGGTCATTCCGCTGATTCTTTTTAGAGATAAAGAATTAATGCTCGACTACACTGAGCACTATGTGGATTTAAAGAACCAAAACCTGGGGCTCAATACTGCTGGATTCTTTTTAACTTCAGCTGAGTATCCACAGATTATATTGCACGAAAATGATGACTACTACGCCATCGAAAGAACTCTCAGCCACGAACTGACTCACTTTATTTTGCGGGATTTTAATTTGCCCGTGTGGATCGACGAAGGTTTGGCAATGACTTTTGAGCATATTCACTTTCCTAAAGAGGGAAGTATGAATTACTTCGATATCAAAGAAGCTGAGGCCACTTGGGCCCAGAGAGCCAATATCAAGGCTTTTCTTAATGGTAAAGCCTGGAACTTTCTAAGACCTAAGTTTACCTACGGCCTTTCAGAGTCTTTGGTACAACTTTTACTTGAGGACCTAACCACCAAGGAGTTCATTAACTTCTTGAAAATTGCGAACTACCAAGATGGTGGTCGCAAAGCTTTCTCTACTTTCTACGAAGGAAATTTAGAAAGTTATATCGTTAATCTATTTAAACCCGGAGTCGAACACATGTTCGCACTCTAACTCTCTCACTTGTTCGATGAGAACCTATTCATTCACTCTTGCAGGCCAATGGCGCTACCACCATTGGCCTGCACCTTTTCAAAATACTGTATTCCGTATACAGTTAACCGTATACTGAATCCTGAAATTAAAACTTGAAACTTGAAATCATAGGGGTTGAAATTCCAGTTTTGCCATTGAAAGTGCCGGAATCCCCCTATTTGGGAGAAAAATGTCAGATCCAGGAAAAATATTTAAATACGTTGGTATGGGCATGGGGGTAGTCGCTCTTGTTTCGGGCTATTTCTTTTTCACCCATCTCGATGTCTATCTCTTTGCCGAAAACGTTCCAGGTGAAGTTGTTGACTTAGTAAAGGACACTTGCACGAGTTCTTCTGACGATGGGCCAAGTCGATCCTACACCTGCTATGCTGAAGTGATTAAGTACACCTACGACGGAAGGGACTACCAGTACACGTCGACGGTGAAGAGTTCGAATCCCACTCCTGTTGGAGAAACCACTAAGGTGTACATCGATCCGGATCAGCCCCACAGGCCCAAAGAAGTGGGCTTCTGGCTGATCTTTACGGGCATATGGTTTTTAGTGAGCTCTATTATTGCGGTCGCTTTCATCTATGGCGGTCGCCAAAGTTCAGAACTTTCTGTAAGCGCCCGAATGAGTCAGCGCTTTAACCTTGGCACCAATAAACTGAAAGAGCGTTTGATGACCTCTATGACTCCCGAAGAAAAAGCTGAGATTCAGCGTTTAGCGCGAGATGAAAGTGTTATCGAAGCCATCAAATACACCCGAGGAACTCTCGGCTGTGGCTTGCGCGTGGCTAAAGAAATCGTCGAAGAGCTTAAAGCCGACGATTACTGATTTGTGTAGTTATGTAGAAGGGCGATTTGGTCGTCGCTCAATGCCGAGTTAAGGACCGTAAGGTCACCAATGGCACCAATAAACTCAAACTCATTATAAGGGTAGTTTTGCTGACCAATAATGAGAGGGTGCGAATTGTTTCGAAGTTTTTCGGTTTCAGCGAAGGCCTGAATAAAAGCGCCATCCACATAGAGTCTTACTTCTTGGTCGGTAAAGCTAAACACCACCGCCACCGAGTGACTTTCGTCGATTCCCACCTGGTTTGTCACACAGTGTGAACGGTAAGCTAAAGAGGCCGTATTGTACTCAAAACAAAACCTCTTGTCCTTATTCCAAACGTAAAGGCCGTAGTTATCGTCATCGCTTGAACCTTTTTCGAGGAGCAAAGATGCGGGCTCACCAGAAAGATTCATAACAGATCCATCCCAACGAATATTTAAAAAGACGGTGAGTTCTTCTTCGGCTTGGAGGGCCGGGGAATCCAGTAGTACTACGGGCTCATCGCCTCCTTCGAACTCAAGGGCCCCATCAACGATCTCTGGGCAATTGGGCTCACAACCCTCTGGAAGAATTTCTTCAGAGATCGTAACCCCACTGTTAGCCTGAATGGCTGCCACTTCAAGACCATTACAACTTAAAGATAAACCCCGATTAGAAATTTCTACGTCAGAACTGTTGTCACAAACATATTGGAGAGTTTCGTTGAGGCCTTCGACATCGAGAACATCACTACCGTTTACTTGGGTAAGAGATAAAGACAGAACGTTACCGATGGCATCAAGTACTGCATGGCTTAAAGAAATCTGCCACGATCCAAACCCGCTACAGCTACTCGTAAATTCGTTGGAGTCGACCGACAAAATCACATTGCCGTGGAGTACATTACAATCACCCGAGAGTACAATTTCAGATTCATCGAGTAAAAATTCAAATGAGTTTTGGTCAACAGAGAGTGACCTGAGGAGAGCTTCATCGGCCAGATCCTGTTCTTCGTCGGTCGGCTGACCTTCACAGGCGAGAAGACCTGCGCTCAGTAGGATACAAAGTAATAACCTTAGCTCTTTCATCTTAGACTCCAATCAACGTTCTACGTGCCTAGATATAATACTTATCGGGGGACTTCTGCTGTCCTTTAGGCTTGTTAAGGAATCATAAGAATATTTAAGGTCTCAATCTGACGCGAATTGAAGTGGTCTTAAATTGCAGGAGACCGTTTCGAAATGAAACAGCCTCAGCCATCTATTAGAGAATTTTTTGTTGATACCTATTGGAAGAGGGGTTTGATCCACAAGGTTTGGTGTCGGCCAGGGCCAATCGAGATCACATCGATCGGAGTGCCCACTTCGTTACCAATAAACTGAATGTAGTTTCTAGCATTCGAAGGAAGATCCGCCAAAGTCTTAGCATCTTGCAACGATTCATCCCAGCCGGGTAACCACTCAACAACCGGTTCTGCCTGATGCAGGTCCGTTGCCGACATGGGCATGTCTTTAATCGTTTCGCCCTTTAACTTATAAGAAGTACAAACTCCGATTTGATCCATGCCGCTAAAAACATCGAGCTTAGTTAAGGCAATATTGGTAATTCCGTTGATGCGAATGCTGTAACGAAGAGCTACTAAATCGAGCCACCCACATCGACGGGTTCTTCCGGTGGTTGCGCCAAATTCGCCGCCTTGTTTTTGAATCAATTCACCCACTTCATTATTGAGTTCTGTGGGGAAGGGGCCTTCACCGACGCGAGTGGTGTAGGCCTTCGTGATTCCAACGACTTTTTCGACAGAGCCGGGGCCAAAACCTGTACCCGTACAAGCGGAACCAGCAAGGGTCGACGAACTTGTTACATAGGGGTAGGTTCCGTGGAGAATATCAAGGAGTGAACCTTGGGCTCCTTCAAAAAGAACTTTCTTGCCCGACTTAAGGTATTTATGAACCGTTAGTGAAGCATCTCTGCAGCGATAGGGTTCAAGTCTTTCGGCCGCAAACATGGTGCGGTCGTAAAGCTCATCTAAATTGATGGGATCTTGATTGTAGAATTTCGTGAGAAGAAAATTCTTCTCTTCGATAGCGTGAGCTAATTTTTCGCGAATGTCTTCGTCGCGGTAGAGGTCGCCAAAAACTAAAGCGCGGCGTGAAGCGCGATCTTCGTAGGCCGGACCAATTCCTCGGCAGGTCGTGCCGATTTTGTTTTTAGCAGTGCTTTCGCGAGCGGCATCGATGGCCTTGTGATAAGGAAGCAAAACAGTACAGGCTTCAGAAATTGCGAGCTGCTTGTCGTCCTTTAAATAACCGTGACCTTTGAGTTGATCAATCTCTTGTAAAATGGAATCGAGGTCGAGAACGACACCGGCTGAAATAATACACTTTATTTTTTCGTGGAGAATTCCTGACGGAATTAAGTGGAGAACAATTTTTTGTTCATCAACTACCAGGGTGTGACCAGCATTGGCTCCCCCTTGCGAGCGAATAACAACATCCGCAGATTCAGAGAATACATCGATGAGTTTACCTTTTCCTTCGTCTCCCCATTGGGATCCTAAAACGATGATTCCGCTCACAGAATGACTCCCTTCCTCAGAGTTAAACTCCCGTCAAAGTATGCTTTAAGGCACCGAAAAGCGCTATAAGTTAGGGCCCTTCTTGCACTTCGTCAAGAACTCCCTGAGGGCGAAAGCCGTGCCGGGCGTCATGTTAATTTTTGTAGAGTTTCTTAGTGCTGTCCTTGCCCAGAGGTGTTTGAAACCACAGTGCTTTTGGCGGCAGAGTTTCAGAAGAACTGCCGTCCTCTAAAAAACGCAAAGCTTTCTCGGCCGCTTCCTGACTGGATTTAAAAAGAGCTTCCTGACTCGTAGCACCTATGTGCGGACTCATAAGAATTTCTTTGCGACTGAGCAAGGGCGAAGTTCGGGGCAGAGGTTCTTTATCAAAAACATCGAGTGCCACGCGCGAAAGCCAACCCTGATTGAGGGCGTGAATAATCTCTTCTTCACGAATGATTTGCCCGCGACTGGTGTTCACCAAAATCGTGCCCGGTTGGAGGTTATCAAGGTAAACCCGGTGAAGCATATTGTGAGTTTCTTTTGAGTAGGGGACGTGAATCGAAAAACTATCAACGCGCTTGAGAAGTTCATCGAGGCCAACGCGCTCAACACCGAGACGATCGAAATCTTCGTCTTCAATATAGGGGTCAAAAGCAATACACTCCATCGAAAAGGCCTGTGCAAACTTAGAAACTTTAGCGCCAATGCGTCCGAGGCCAATAATGCCGTGGCATTTACCGGCGAGTTCTCGCCCTTGCAGGCGACTGCGATCCCAATTGCCAGCTTTGATTTGGCCATGGGCTTCTTGGATATGGCGACTACAATTCAAGAGTAATGCCCACGTTAGTTCCGCAGCACTTTGGGCATTGGCATCGGGGGTGTACATGA
>JAUHWN010000148.1 GCA_030424665.1 Bdellovibrionia bacterium
GGAAGAGGTGAAACGGGCCCCTGTTGACGAGGGAAAGTAGGATTGTCGGCAAAAGTCCCATCGGGATTTACTTGAAAAGCGCCAGGGCCGCCTGGTCTCTGGCCAGGGAAGGTAGTTGGATCATCAGCGCCAAATACTAGAGGTCTGTTAGCAGTGTCGTCGTCAAGGGCACCTGTAAAGGCGCGGATTCTTGCATCGTCTTCAGTAAGGGGAGTTTGACCAGAGGCTCTTGCCGCATCAGCAAGATTAGTAATAAGAGGACGCGCAGCACGAGCAAAAGCGCGTTCTTTTGCTGGCAAGTCGGCTTCAAGGCCTGCAAGTTGCGTGTTGAGGCCGGCGCGAGCGGCTTCAAGCTGGCCACGACGCTTTTCAATTTCTCTCAACATTCCTTCGTTTCGTGCGACAAGGCGAGCTTCTCTCGCATCTTGTTCGGCGAGGATGCGCTGTCTTTTTTCTTCAAGAAGGGCTTCTTCTCTTTGTAGTTGTTCGAGGCGACTTTTAACTCGTCTTCGAGAAAGGAAATTATCGCGTGGACCAAATATCGCTTTATTGATGTTGTTAGCAATAGTCACACGAGTTTCTGGAGAATTGGTTGGTAATGTACTCACTAGGATTTGTGTAATATTTGAGGCCGCGAGACCAAGACCGATTTCCATGATAAAATCAGATCGAGACTGTACAGGGTAGTCGTAAATGGCAGCCAACCTTAAAAAGACGTCTGTGTGAGCAATGAGCGGTGTCACGATCTCGGCCTTAAAAGCGGGATCACCATTGGGATTGAGATTGTTATTGGCAAATAAAGTGTTGTTGCTGAAACCACCACCAGTAGCCTGAGGAAAGGTCGAACCGCCAGGGAGTGTTCGTCGCTGTAAAAATGAGGGTAGCCAGGTACCCAAGCCGAGATCGAGTAAAAGCCCGATGGCAACATGGTGACCCATGCCGCGCATGATAATCTCATCGGCAAAACGATCGATATTGTGTGAACCCATTCTTCTAAAAAGCATGGCTTGTTCGGCCTCGTAATCTTTAGAAAGAATATTGGTCTGCATGATGAACATTTCGAGGCCGCCCGGTTGAAACATAAATTGGTTACCAAAACCAGAACCAAAGCGACCTACAGATCCAAAGCGATTTCCGCTGGAAAAAACGGAAGGGTCGAGATTTCGTTGTCTTTGCAGGCCCGTACGCGAAATATCACGATATGAAATATTAGTGGCTAATTGTGCGAGAGCTTCAGTGTAGTTAGGAAGTTCATCGGCTAACTGAATTAAATTTAATCCTTGCTCTGGGTCAGTGGCGATTTCAGCATCTGTGATGAGGGCCCAGTTTTGAGTGACTTCTTCGGCGCGGCTTATGGCAGCGTGGGTGAGGGGTGTAAACTCAGGAGTGGTCCAATTTTCAGTTTGACCAGCCGGTGGAAATTCGAGAGCGAGAGCTTGTTTGAATTCGTCGTCAATAAGATCGGGATAGTTGCGCTCAATACGGGCGCGAGCTTGTCTGAGTTCTCCGATAACTGAAGCGGCTAAATCCGCAGGAAATAAAGGACAGGCTTTGCGAATTGTTTCATTAAGACTAGCGACGCGTTCTCTTTGGTCCGGATTGAGTAGTGCAGGGTTTACTGGGTTAGCTGTTGTCACGGGCGAAGGAGTTGTGACATCAGCACCACAGGACTGATTAAGTTGTCCGAGAACGTCTTCATTGTATTGGAGTTCCGCTTCAACGATCACCTCAGCCCTCTTTAATAGGACATAGGCCATTTGTGGATCTTGGTTGCTGGCATTGCTCTCAAGCTTCATAGCGGCTTGAATAAGGCTCGCTGCGCGATCCTCATTGCGATCGGCAAAGGCCACCAGTGGATTTAGTATCATTGACAATATAATAACGACTCGTAAAAACACGCGCTTCTCCTTCGGGATTCGGCAATATAACGCAACGTGGCAAAAAGGACCAGAAAATTTATCGATTTTACCCCCGAGTGACAAAGTTTGGCTTTTTAGCCGCTATAACCCCGTTCATTTGAATCTCAGCATTGACGGAGGTGTAATTTTCGACTAATTCTAACGGCCTTTCACTCATCAGATTATCGATGATTTTGAGGTGGTGTGGCCGAGCGGCTAGGCAGTGGACTGCAAATCCATCTACGGGGATTCGAATTCCTCCACCACCTCCATTTTTACCGCCCCGCAGGCTCGAAGAGCCGAGGAGCTGTAAAAATGGAAACCTAGTTTTATCCTACCGCCCCGGTGGAGATCCCTCCGCCAGAATTGCAAGAAGACTATTTTGCGAACTACCGACTATTGAGATCGATGCTCTGACCGGGGTCCAGTGAAATGTATTGGTCGCCAAAGTATATATCGACTTTGTTCTTACCGATGACTTCAAGTGCATCATCAATTATTGAAACTCCCGAGTCTTCATGGAGAGCGATGACGGGGAGTCCGTATTCACGAACAAAAGAAGCAATTTCGTCCTTTTCACAATCTTGGTAGTGGCAATGAATTGCTGTATCACCTAAAAGGTTAAGACCTTGGTAGCTAATAAGGTCGGAATCATTATCATCGCCCTCGTCACCGAAATGTGCGGTTTCTAAATGACTTCCCAAAATAATGGCTCCAGCACTATCGCCATTGATGACACCACCATTGTGAATAAATTTTCTCAGAACTTCGTAGAAGTTAGACTTTCGAACCAAGTCCATTAGCCGGAAGGTATTCCCGCCATCGATGTAAATGGCGTCAAACTTTTTAAGAGTGTCCCAATCAAGATCCCGAAGATCGAGACTCATGTCGATGTTTTCAAAATGGATGGTTGAAAAGGTATCGACAATACGATCAAGGGCATCGTCGTAGGTTTCGGGTTCTCCCGCCATGGGGATGAGAAGGAGATTTGGATTTTCGGGCAAGAGACCTAAGAAATGCTGATCCAATTGGATAAAGTTTTCAGAGTCACCACCACCACTGAGAATGAGTTTCATGCTAATTAGTACTCAATATCTGAGGGGGAGAGTCAAACTAAAGCTGTCCTGGGGGCAAAATTTATGGACCCATCAAGCGATGCTCTGTACCTTCCATTGACCTGGATACTTGATAAACTAATTAAAACTCTGGGGCGGAGGAGAGAATGCGATTATTCGTTCTTTTAATAGTTTTTGTATGTACTTCGTGTGTAAGTAACAAAAAGGAGTCTGACGTGACGATGAATTTGCCCGAAATCAATAAGCTATGGAATTATTCAAACCCACTTGAGTCCAGAGAGAAATTCGAAAAACTTTATGGGGATCAGAAAGAGAAAGCTCCTCTTGATTACAGACTTCAAATCAAAACTCAAATTGCGCGAACTCACTCATTGGGAGCTGAATTTTCTGAGGCCCACCGGGTCTTAGATGAAATCGAACCCCAGCTGAGTGAAGAAACTCCAGTGGCAAAAGTGAGATACCTTTTAGAAAGGGGCCGGGCGTTTAACTCTAATGGTGAAAAAGAAAAGGCCACCGAACTTTTTGTACAGGCCTATAATTTTGGCCACCAGATTGGTGCTCATCTCTATTCGGTCGACGCTGCCCATATGGTTGCAATTTCGAGTAGTCATTTAAATGATAAATTGGAGTGGAATGAAAAGGGCCTAGTGGAGGCGCAAAAGTCCGAAGATAAAAATGTACGCGGTTGGATTGGTGTTTTTTATAACAACATGGGCTGGGACCTTTTTCAGGATAAACACTATGAAAGAGCTCTTGAAAAGTTTGAGCTCGGTCTCTCCCATTACCAAGCCATTGGTGCCAAAGGGCAAGTATTGATTGCGAAGTGGAGTATTGCAAAAACCTATCGCCTTCTCGATCGGACCGATGAAGCTTTAAAAATTCAGACAGAATTATTAGCCGAATCCGGTGGCGTTGACGAAAGTGGTTACACCTACGAAGAGCTTGGCGAGTTGTATCTCATTAAAGGTGAAAAAAACAAGGCTAAAGAATTCTTTGGCAAGGCCTACGAAATTCTCTCAAAAGATATTTGGTTGCAGAAAAACGAAGCCGCTCGCATCTCCAGGTTGAAGGAGTTGAGTTAACTTTTTAGCTCATTCAAGGGATGATTTGTTTAAAATTTAATAGGCTTAACGTTCCAAGGTCGGTGATACCGGAGCGGATTCTTCAACTCCTGGATCGACGACTTCTGTACTGACTTCCTCTGCCTCTAGAGTCGAGTTTTGGTTAAAGTGCTGACAGTTGTTCTGTGGGCGACTGTTGGCAAATCGGTTGCAGCCAAAGAACGCTTGAATTTCTGAATTTCCCGCGAGAAGTGTTTCAATGCGCAAACGATCAGGCGGGTGTCCGTTTTGCGCTCCATGGTGCCCCTCATTCCAATCCCCGCCACGACAGAAACGACCACGATATTCTCGATGTATAAGACTCAAGGCCTCGGTCTGGCTGAGATTTTGACGTTGCATCTCTGATGCTAAAAAAGAAGCCGCAAAACTATCGGCAATCCATTCCCGAGAAACTCGAGTCATGGCTCTTGTACGGCTTTCACCGTTCATACTACTAATGGGCTGCCCCTGTGTGTTGAGAAGCTGGTCGGCGTAGGATTGATCCATGCAGTTAATCACATTGGTGTAGGCATCAGGAAGGTCCTGGCTATCAAAAGCATGAGCAATTTCATGGGCAAAGAGGCCAAAGCTATGAAAATGGCTATTCTGATGTCCAAGAGCATGTCCAGGACAGTATTCAACTCGGTCGCCGAGTTGAGATCCATTTGTACCTCCAAAGCTATGTCCCTGGTAGCAACGGAGTGATCGATGTCGATCATTAGAACTCGTTAGGTGAAAGCTCTGTGCTGCCAATCGAGCAAGCATTGTTTCGCGGAGTTCTTCGGGGGCGTGGCTTCGAAGGTATTCCTCGACTCGTACTTTTCGCTGGTTAAACTGACTTTCCATATCCGCAAATGCACCAGATGCCATTCGATCTACCTCGGCACTGATCGCGTTTTCTAAATTAAATCGGTAGCCTTGTATGGGGCTGTAACCGCCCTCAAAGAAGTCAGTTGAAACTTGAGCGAGGAAAGGGTCGGAATTTTTGATAACTGAGTCATAGACACCACTCATGCCCAGTTGTGTGTGTGTTAATAGAGTGCTCATATATTGTCTTAAATGAGAGTCTGGAAGTTGTGCAATGACTTCGCTGGGACGAGTCCCCAGCCCAGCAATGATTTGACCATTTTCTTCGTTAAAAGTTTTACTGATAATAAAATCGTGTCTAAATCTATCAAATTGATCAACTCCAGCGTGGGCATTCCACGCAGTAGCTTCTGCTCGATAGATCGCTAATTCAAAAAGATTGCCAAAATTCTGTAGTTCTTCATCAGTGATTGGATTTGATAAATGATTTTTTATAAACATGTCTACACTAGGATATTTTTGTCTCAGGTTCTGAACTATTTCGAGCATGCGCTGGCGACTCGAATCCTGGACAGGAATTGGCGATTCGGTTTCGCAAATAAATTGATGGGGATTTTCGCAAAAGGCCTGGGCCGTAAAGTTTTGGGCAATGGCTAATAAAGGGCAAATTAAAATGGCTATTGAAATAAATGGCCAAATCAGATTATTTAACATCATCTCACTCTATTTCTTTTACCCATCACTACCAGTGACAGTATAGATCGAGTACTGTATTAAAACGAGAGATTGATGCCAAAGCGAATATAGTCGCAATTGGATTATCATTATGAGACGACCTAATCACCCTCTTTCGGATTTGGCCAATAATTGTCCCTGGAACAAGAAATTAATTCATCTGGATCGACTTTTACATTTCCATACCGAGAATCCGTTTACAGGTGAGTTCCACTAGGGTATCCCTTGCGACGAAAGCTAGGGGTAATGGCTTTCGGGGAGTTGTTTGTGAAAAATTCATTACTATTATTAATGGTCCTATTCTTTTCGCTTCTGGCATGTACTGAAGATCCGATGGAAGATTTTGAGCCTAGAGAGCCTGTTCTTGGCGATGGAGCTAAAGAAGCTCTAGATGGTGGTCTTGCCACGATCGATATGGACGATATTACGTCTAAAGAATACTACCTAAAGGCTCCTCTTGAGTTTACAGACCAAGACTTTATAGACACTAAAGTCGCCGAAGGGACTCAATACGAGAGAACCTTACGCGTTTTTTCAAAAACTTACCAAGAGCAAAAAGTGATGAATCCACTTGAACTCGATGAGAATGCCAGCTACTGCGCAATAGTTTTTGACACCGATGATTCGAATCAGGCTAGCGATATTGAATTTGAGTTAGGTCGCCTTCGAAAGCTTCAGGTGTCGCAGACCAATGCCTCTTCCAATGAAAATGGCGATAAGAAGAGCTATGTGCATTTTACCATTGGTTTTCAATCCAGTGTTTTTAGACATTTCGTACTCAGTTGTACAAATGTTAAAGACTCCAAGGGGATTACTAAACATGTCGGTCAATTGATCGATGTTGTCGAAGAAGAAGACGTTGCCGCTCCCGAAATTAAGGTCGTCGAACCGACTTCCCTCGGAGTCCAATACGTATCTAATCCTGCCGATCCCAACTATCCATCGATCAATCACGTAGTGACGATCGCCAAGGATGATCTTCCCGAGAATAAAGAATTTGCTCTCGATTTAAATGTCTACAAAGTGGATTTTTCAGGAAGTAGAGAGCTCGTTGCTGGTCCAATTCGCGTTCACGATGAGGCGGGCGAAGTAGCCGGACCTCTTTCGTTAACTTTTCATTTTGGAGAAAGTGAAACATTTGCTGCCGATGTAATTAACAGCATTCGCACTCTCGAGTATGAGTTCGTAACGGCTGAAAATTCAGGTTTTGTTTTAAAGATGGCTGAACTCTGTGATTCTAAATCGGGCTCTTTCCTAAGTTTAGATTCGAGCGCTGCGGGCTGTCCCAATCATATTCCAGAAGGGTTGATGGCAAAAACCATGTTAGTCGCTGCTATTAGCTGTACTGATGATGATTTTCAGTTTTCCAAAATTTCTGCGGTTTCGACCCAGCAAAAACAAGGTGGGCAGAGAGCTGGGAGTCCATGCGAACTCCTTATTTGGGACCTCGTCGAAGACGGATTGCGGGACACTCAGGTGAGTTACCTACATGGATTAACACGTTCATTTTCTTCTTCGGACAATTGCAAGGACATTCGCAGTCATGTGTTCTACTCGGCATTGAGACGAGCGGAGCGGAATGATGCGCTTGTGTTTGGACAAGATCAGGTGACTCCAGTGAGTGACCAGGCGATCTATGAACTTTGCTTGGCTCGAAAAAGTATGTAGCTGAGTTGACACTCTTTTTAAATATTGAAATCTTTAAGGCCATGAAAATGGCCTTTTTTATTATTCTATTTTTAGGGCTTCAGCAGGTTCGAGCTGGAGAGTCACGCGTTGCCCCTAAAGAGTTAGAGCCCATTCGCATTGTCTCAAATTTGATTTTCGAACTTGCAACTAACAGTGGTAAATTCAAGAGTGCTTTAAACCTAAGGATTTGAAAATGAATATAGTAGAATGTTTAAATAGCCCAGGAAGAGACGACATTGAAAAAGCGCTATTTGCCCTAGAGTCTGGAGCTTTTGAAGAAAGTCTGCTCACTGACGTTTATATGGGCTACGCTTTGAATAACTTGGATTTGAAGCCAAACTATAAAAGCCTAAAATTCAATGCTCGAATAAAGAAAATTCTTGTTTCACATGGTCACCAACAATTGGTAGATCTCAAAATTCGGCTGAAGAATTGCGGCCCAGGAAAAAAGACCACTGAGAAAGTGGAGAAATTGAAATCTTTAGGTTTAGACGGAAAAATTGTTGCAAAATATTTGCAAGCTTACCACTACGTGATCCACTCAGACCAATATTCAGATAATGAACGTTCTCAGTATTTCGAACAAAGATTAAATGATGGCCAAAATGGTTGGCTGAAACTGACTTCTCTTGAACTAAAATCATTGCCCAAATTTTTCTTTGTGAATGAATTGAATAAAAAAAATTTGATCCTGCACTTGAGCCGCAACCCCCTCAGTGATTTGAAGGGAATCGGTACATTCGTTAGCTTGATCGAATTGAAGTTAGAGAAAATCAAAATTAAATCTTTGCCTGAAGAAATAAAAAATTTGTCAAAACTGGAACTGTTAAATTTAAATGGCACCAAGTTGACTTCGCTGCCCTCTGAAATTGGGGCTCTTAAAAAGTTAAAGACACTGCAACTGCAAGAAACTAAGATTACTGAAATTCCCGAGGCCATCGGAAAATGCAAGTCTTTGAAAGTGTTGCATTTGTTTGGAAGTTCAGTTGAGTCTGCTCCAGAAAGTCTATGTGAAATCTCTGGTCTTGAGTTGTTGATGATAAGAAACACTCCACTGTCCAAAAATAAAGAGGCGGTGGCAAAGCTGCGAAATCGACTGCCGGAGTCTTGTAAATTCGTGGTGTGATTAGCAATTTGACTCAAAAGAATTATATCCAACAAATGAAATCTGGGAGCTCAATGACCCACTCTTTAGGGCAAAGACCTTTTCAGCCTCGGAGAACTCTCCTGAGTTTTACTTAAGCTGTGGGGAGAAAGATCCTTGGGGATGCATGAAGGGGTCAGAGATTTTAGTGGATCGTCTTCTGAAGGGAGGTGCACAGGTTCAGTGGATGCCTCGAAAAGGCGGGCATTGTGATATTGACTATCCTTCTTTGGCGGAATTTCTTCATTGATAGCCCCGGATCGGGCGAAATATCTAGTTATATCAATAGCTTATGAAGTTAACTTAAAAGTTAACAAATACCTAAAAAATTAATTTAATCAACCTGTTTCTGGAAAGAGGGATCTTGTATTCTCTCTTTCGAAACAAGGGCTTCTCGTAAGGGAAGAAAACTAGGGTTGGGTTGTTAGTCACTTAAGAAAGGAAACCAAAATGACTAAACGACTCATTATCACACTGTCTCTACTATTATTCGCAAGTGTCGCCTTGGCCGAAAACGAAGTAGAAACCAATTACTCAAACTACCCGGGCATTGATGTTGCTGCTGATTTTGCTGGGGCCGATGATTCACTCGCCGCAGGAATTGATGCTTCCGTTGAAGAAGGTCTTCAAGCTGGGGATGTCGAAGAAGCAGCAGAGGCTGGTCTTGAGGAAGAATCTCAAGAGTTAGCTGAAGAAATGAAATCACCCGAAGAACGCGCTGAAGATGACTCGCTAGCAGGTCAAATTGATGCTTCCGTTGAAGGAAGTCTTGCAGAATCCGAGCTCCCTGAAGAAACTGTCGCTGGATCGAACCTGACCCGTGAACAGCAAATTAACAACGCTGACGAGACTACCGAGTATGCCGGAAAATACCCTCCTGGCGCTAGCATCCCTCCGCGAGCCGACCTGGAGAGACTTCGTTCTCAGTTTATTTCGAATTTAGAAAATAATAATTGTCGCGCCCTTTACGTTTCAAGTAAATGGATTGCAGGTGCTTTACAGTCGCGAACAACTGAAGAGATTTATGAGTTTGTTCAAGATCTTCGCTCTCTGGAAATTGAAACGACTTGTGACGTACTGGGCGAGACCGCTATGATGTTGAGAACCTTGAGTTCTATTATTGGGTCTCAACTCCAATTATCAAAGCCTGTATTGAATTATAATGGTCAGGTCTTTTTTGATTCCCAAGCGCGAAGTGCAGAGCTTCAGGCGGGTGACGAAATTCAGGTATTATTTCAGCACCGATCTGCTAAGCAAAGTCACTTTAATTACAGATTTACAAATAACATGAATATGGAAATGGACTACCAAGTCCAGCAACTTTTCGCCCAGGGTTTAGCCTCCCACCTTATTATCGTCCATCTTACCGTGACTCAAGAAATGCTTGATAACGGTTACTTGGAAATCCTAGTCAATGTGTCTGATGCGAACGACGACAGCCGTAGACTCGACCTGCAAGCCGTTCACATCAGCTTTTAATCCCAATCCCTCTTTTCATTTTAGGGAGTTCTTCGGAACTCCCTTCTTTTATGGTAGAAGCTTCCTTTTGGTAGCGCATTCGCGTCAAATCCGGATTATTGAATTTCTGCCACTGATTTTCCTTCTTTGCTTATGGCCCGTTTTTTGGAGTGTGCCATGGAATGCCAAGAAAACCTTTTGTACAAAACCCAAATAGTATTTACCACATTACCGGTCGCTGCATAAATAAGGAGTGGTTTGTCAGTATAAGTTCCACATGGTGTATCTTTGAGGACTACCTTTTTATGCTATCGCATTTTTACAATGTGAGAATTCGCGCTTTCATTTTGATGGATAATCACTTTCATCTATTAGCTCGGTTTCCGCGTGGAAATTTAAGTGAGGCCATGGCTTATTTTCTAAGGGAGACGAGTCGAGTAATGACTAAGAGTTCTGGAAGAATCAATCGAACCTGGGGTGGTCGATTTCACCGGTCCGAAATTGATTCAATTCACTATTTTAATCACGCCTACAAATATCTTTACAGAAATCCTGTCGAGGCAGATCTGTGCGAGAATGTTGAGTTCTATCCTTACTCGAGTCTCCAGGGGTTGTTGGGGATTCGCAGGCTTGCGTTTCCTGTTTTCGACGATGGTCTCATGCGGGATCCATCCAAATGGCTGCAATGGCTGAATTGCAAGCCCTCTGAGGCAAGCTTCAAGGCTCTAAAGTCCGCTTTGCGAAAACAGAAATTTGAACTACCCAGAGACAGAGTGACAAGGGCTAGAAATCGTTTGGAGTATGATGCATACTAGCTACCAAAAGG
>JAUHWN010000149.1 GCA_030424665.1 Bdellovibrionia bacterium
TACGGGCTCCACTACGATATCTGTCAAACATTTTTAGAGTTTCCATACTCTGAGAACGATGATTTGGACCGAGCTCGATCCAATAACTGAAGTTTTTATTCGGAGCCCTCGTTCGCCGTATCCTGCCATTTCGGTCGGCCGGGGTCCCATCTTAAGGACTTTAAGAAAGGAGATTGAAAATGGTTAGCATTAAGAAACTTAAGAGCGAGCAGGCTGAAACGCTTGATCTCGCTATCCAGACGCGAGTTAACGAATTACTTAACAGTGAGGTGATAGCGCCTCTAAGGACTCAGGTTGATAGTTTTCTAGATGACCCATACGAGGGCACCGCTTTATTTTTCGACGACTGTGGGGAGTTCTCAGCAGGTCTAAGCCTCGATCTTGGTGAGATCTCGGTAGAGGAAGCAGAAGTGATCAATGGAGTGCTTTTGGAGCTCCTTGATGGCTGTGGTTGGTCGGATGAGTACGACGGGGAGACTTTTGTCTGCATGTCATTAGGTGAGCCTGTGATCTTCAACTCCAATTCGGGTCATCGTGATTACGCCATTTATTCCGAGGAGCTTGGATTAAAGCTTGAGAGTGTCCTTAGTGAGAAGCATGGCTACCTGCTCATAGAACAGGCAATGCGTAAGCATGAGATTTACCCGGACATTGTTTCAACGGACTACCATGGCAACCCGACTCTTTTAAAGAGTCCTTTTGCTGAGAAGACAGATCAGGAAATCATCGATCTTTTGGACTTAATCGAAATCGCTGGAGGTAACTAATGAAACGAACTATTTTTTTGCTTTGTAAGTTAAGTCTTTACTTAAGTTTGGTCGCTTGTGGACCTGAGGATAAGTGCGCCTATGAGCCACCAGCCGACGATTCTAGGCCCGATATCCTGGTGATTGGAGACTCAATATCTCTTGGATACACTCCAGTTCTTGAGGCCCTTTTTGGCGAGGATAAACAGGTTATTCATAATGAGTGTAACGCTAAGCACTCCTTTGAGGGTGTTCTTAGAATTGACCATTGGCTTGATTCAAGGGAGAGGTTCGAGGTGATCACTTTCAATCATGGAATCTGGGATAGTTTGCTATCAGTGTCCACCACGGACAGCGAATACGCTGAGAATCTTAGGGAGATCGGCTTAAAGGTGATGGAAAAAACGGACCGACCGGTTTTTGTTCTCACCACTGAGATACTGCCAGGGACTCCGAAGTTTGATCCTCAAAGGGTGGCAGAGCTTAACAATGTCGCAGAGCTAGTGATGGCTGATCTCGGTATTCCGGTGATTGATCTTTACACGCTAAGCACCATGCACAGAGATAAGCATATTAATCCGACCGATGTTCATTACAACGGCGAGGGTTACTGGATCTTTGGCGAGTATATAAGGGAGCAAGTTAGGTCTATTTATGGTTATTAGGCGAGTATATGAAAAAGAAAATAATAAATGTTTAGTCTTTTAAGGGAAAAACCGATAGGAATTAGTTATGTCTTTTTTGAAGAAATACCATGATTGGTTGGCCGGTGGGTCGCGCAGTGCTGAGATTTACAAGCAGTGGGTGGTTAACGTTGGCTTTATTGTGCTAGTGATTGTTGGCTTTGAACAAGCCCCTAAGATCCTCGACTATTTGGCGGGGGTTCCTCAGAGAATGGAGCGGGCTCGGCAAGCTAATCTTGAGGCCCTGAATCGAGAGCGGGTCATTGACTCGGCAAGAAGTGAGGTTCAGAGGGTGGAGTTTGAGGCTTGTCAGGCTAGGGCTAATGCTCAGCAGTGGAGTAGTTGGCAGTTAAAGAAGTGTATAGCTGACATTAAGAAAAGAGGTGAGTGATGAAGTATTACATTGTTCTACGTAAAGGCAAAAACTTGCTAGAAGAAGGTATCACTATTGGCGAAGCCATTATTAAAGAAGATCAGATTGGTGATTATTCCCAAAGGGAGGATGTCGAGATCTTTCCAATGAGTGAGGCTTTTAATGAGGCTCACCCAAAGGGTCTTGTTGGCGAGGAGATTTAGTGGTGTTACTTAATAAAGCCGCGCTTTTTAAGCATACGCCATTGATCTCGAACTTCTCGAGGTGCTGGAGCTCCAGATTCAGCAGATTTAAGCATCTCAGAATAGAGATTATCTCTATAGCTATCGGGCTCTTGATGGTTGGTGTCTTTATTTTCCATGATCTCAACATTGGCCCAATGCCAGAGGTTGTTAGGGATGTTTTTGGCCTTATCCCACAGGGAGAGTCCACCTTTTTGGCGGGCTATCTGAAGCTGCTCATCGGCGTTTTGAGCCCAATTACGAGTTGCTTCTATACGAGCGTCTTTATTCTTTTTAGCGTTTTCAGAAACAATGTCCATAAGACTAACCCCCCACCAAAGGAGAGTATATTATGGTTAGAAAAATATTGATAGGCCTATCGGTCGGTGTGAATTGCTTTATTGTCGGCGCTTTGGCAATAGGGTGGCTTGGTAGTGGTAAACCTTATGAGCCATCTATAAGAGAGAGAACTGCTGATCAATTTGCTAAAGAGATCAGTCAGGAATACAAGCTCTCTAAAGAGCAGCAAGAATCAGTGGGCACAGCCCTTTACTTAATATCAGATTATTCATCAGAGATTCCTCAGCAAGTACTAACGAAAATCTTTTCAAAGGAGTTTCAGGATGAGTACCGCAATCACCTTAAAAAAAGTACTGAGTCAGTCCGAGAACCAGCAGCTGAATAAGACCTTGGCTCTTGCTAGTCTTAGAGATCGGGTTTTGTTTGGTCTGCTTAGAGAGACTGGTATGCGAGGCGCTGAGCTCAGAGAACTGACTCGAGATTCAATTTCTGCTGACCGAAATTTTGTAGAGATTACAGGCAAAAAAGGGGGGCGTTCACGCACTCTGGTAATCCCTGAATATATGCGTAGCGACATGGATTCTTATTTGTCTGAATTAAGTGATTTGGACCCACTGTTTCCATTATCACCCAGTGGTTTGAAGTATTTATGGTATCGAGTTCGACCTACAGATAAAGGTGTTCATAGCCTAAGACATACATTTGCGGTTAATCTTTACCGTAAGACAAAAGATATAAAATTAGTACAAAATTGCCTTGGTCATCGGTCTATAAACAACACAATGGTTTATGTTGATTTTGTTTATGTTCAAGATGAGCTGAAAAAAATATTGAACGGTGGGGTGTTTGGATGATTAATAGAGGAATGCCAAAGCATGAAAAATCAAAGAGGGCGATGCGAGTCAGCGACTTCTTCTTATCTCTCCGTGAGCAAAAGGGTTGGACCCAAAGGCAAATGGCTAAATTTGCTGGGGTTTCTCATATCTATATTCATCAATTAGAAAGCGGTGAGTTTAAAAAGCTGCCTTTAGATACAATTAGAGCGCTTGTAAAGAGCGGAGCCTTGTCAGAAGAAGAAACGGTGGCTCTAATGGATATGCTCTATGAAGAGATTAACCGGTACGTGCTTGGTCGCAATTAGAGCAGACTTTCCGAGGTGCTTCTTCTTTTATATTCGTTAAGATCTCAAACACGTCCAATTGGATGCTGGTGAATTGCTGAGCAATACATCTGAAGCAGCAGTAGTCTTCTGCAGTCAGCCTTGAAAATCTTTTTAACTTTTCAGCCAGCGCTTTTTTTAGCCTTATCAAATCTCACCTCACTATAAACCTATATTATTTATAGATCATGTCAGGCTATACAGTAAACTGGGCTCAGGTAGGTAATTTGAACGAGCGTGTTTTTTTCAATAATTAATTTAGGTTTTGCTAAGATTACCTTAGACCATTGTTTAGCTAATGCTTAAACTTTAAATCTTTTAGTAGTTTCTCAACATCGAACTTTAGTGTTTCTCTTGCAAAGTTACCCCGATAAATTACCACGACTTCAAGTAAAGTTTCAGGATCTCCATTTAGACTTTTGGCGGGCTTTTTAACCTTCATAGATTTTGCCAATAGAGAGCTAGGTAAGGTGTCTAATATATGCTCGGCAACCGGCCGGTATTTTACCGGCACCTCGCCAATAAGCTGTTCTCTATTCTTAATCATCGATCAATTTTGAAGTGATGAATAACCACACCCTCACCATCACTACCAACCTTAAGATAGAAATCAGCAAGATCGATTGCTAGATCGTTTCCAGTCTTAGTGAAGTCAGCCAAAGTGTAAGTGTCGCCAGCTTCAAGTCGAATCCCTGGGTTAGCGCCAGCGTGATCAGTAAGGTTGCTCGTAGAGCCAACAAAAACATCGCCAGTGTTTGAGCTTAATGCCTGAATTACGCATGAGATACATAGAGTTGTTTCGCTCGCCAATTGCTCTGGTGTTGCAGCGGCTGCTACTGTCTTTTTTACTGCTGTAGAGGTTACTTTCATTTTAATGTCTCCTTTTTAATATTAATTAAAGTCCTGATAAAACACCGGCCACTTGGGTTTCCACGAGGGCTTGCCCGGCCGCAGTGAGGTGAGTCTGGTCACCAGTGAAATAGGTGGTGTTCGTTGCATTGGTGAGATTTGCGACCCCATCAAGTTCAACAACATCAGCGAAATCAGAGTCACCCTTTATGGAGGTGTTAAAAGCAGCTCTTTCTGCATCGATACTGCTTGATATCCTCGGTAGTTGAGTAAAAGGCACGACCTGATCAAAGCCCATAGCAATGAGATCGTCGTAAAACTCTTTTAATTTCGTGTAGCACTGTGCTCCTGTTAGGCCATCCAAAAAGATGTCGTTAGTTCCAAGGAATACAAGAGCAGTCTTGGTGCCAGAAATATTTAGGTTTTTTAAATACCATTCAATCGTCGATTTATTATCGATCCAATCTTGGATACGCCATCCCCCTTTGGCGAGGGTCACATAACGATCAATAGAAGCTGAAGAGTAAGAGGCTCTTGGCCAGGCTTGATCGATCCCGCAAAAAGCTGCGCTGGTAATCGAATCTCCAATGTTCATATAGAAGTCTGAGTAAGAATACATAGAAGAGTAGCGAGACTTGGCCCACTTGGAGGCTTGGTCTAAGTCGGCGTCACTTGGCCAAACGGCAACACAGTAAACTCTTCCATTGCTGACAGCCCCATAGTCAGATCGACCAATCTCAATGCGGTCAAAATCAAGTTGAACCTGAGAGTTTGTTTCACTAGCTGCAGAACCCATATCAAAGAGCTGTTGTGTTCCATCAAGGTTTTTGTAACCAATCATATAGGGCTCAAAGACATCAATCTGTCGGCGCGAGTAAGCCCAGCTGGCCGTACTTCCTTGAGAAAATACGGTGGCGCTTTGTTCAACAGTCCAGTAAAGGCTTAAGGCCCCGCCAAGGGCTGCTCCAAAGTTTGCAAAAGGCTGCAAACCAGGCAAGGATGTTATTCCAGCAATAATCATTGTGGTTGAATTGGTCGGCTCACCCATAAAAGAGTTGTTACTGACATAGTCTCCACCAGTCATTGCAGCATAGTAGTGCCCATCGGTATCGGTGGTAATAATTGGCTGAAGGCTATCTGTGGTTTGAGTGAGGTCGTAGGTTGTTGATCCCTCACCTTGATCATACCAAGTGTGGAGTCTTGCTGTACCCCCACCAACAAAAGAGGTCAGGGCATCAGCGTCCATACTTCCATCAGCTGCGAAACCAATATCCTGTGTGGTTCCATCACTTGAGCGTTCTACTTTTAAGCAATTGCCTGTGTATCCAGAGCGAAGTTTATGAAATCCATAGAGGGATTGAGAGCCAGAAACAAGGTCTCCAAGTGGTTTCATTCCTTTAGGACGCCTTGGAAATCCTAAGTAAGGCGAGGTGGTTATATGTCTACTCATTAAGTTATCCTAGGGAAGAAGTTTTGATTTTCTTTGGACCGCTACTGCCACCGCTACCTCCACTTGATGCTGCAACTTCAACAAAAGAGCTGCGTGACGAGCCGTTAAGGGAGCCTGAGCCTGATTCAAGGGTGACTGTTGTTGGATCGATCACAGAATCCCAAACAACAAACTCGTTATAATCAAGGTCCCCAAGCCACCCAATTTGAGCAGCAGCTCCTAAGCAGATTTCGGCATGGTAGGGATTGTCATAGTCGGTAGCTCTTGATGCTGTACTTTGTTCAAGCAATACGCCATCGATATAGATTTTAAATCCGTTAGAACTCGTGGTTCCATCCCATGTGAATACAATATCATAAGGTGTGTTAGCCGTTGGCGACCAAGTTGCTGCGGTTGTATGAAGAATCATTGTATTGTTGTAATGACCTATAAACCAAAACACCAAGGTTCCATTGCTCTGGTGGTAAGCTTGTAGGAAGGTGGAGTTAGAAACGCCATTCACATAGAGCAGTCCAGCTCCACTTGATGGGAAACCAGTGTATCTTGGAACCACACGCATAAGACAAGATATTCCACTTGAACTTTCAATCGGCCAGTTGCCAGCCCCCATAATTTTAAGCATACGATTATTAGACCCAGCGGTGTTAATAACACTCCCGCCAATAATGCCAGTGCCAGCGTCAGCAATTGAGGTAACATCAGGAGTCGCAGCACTTAACTTAAACGTCTCTGTTTGTACTGGACTGGTAACGAATCGAGGGGAAACATTATCACCCCTACAACCGATTGTGATTCCCATTAGTTAAGCCTCATTTGCTTATTTAGCTTTAACTCTTCGTTTAGAACTGCATTATGTTTTTTCATCCAAAAATCTTTAAGTTTCTTGGAGTTAGTTATAAGAGCAATGTCCTCTAGAGTTCTAAGAACCTCTCTTTTTTTAGCAAGTTTTGCTCGAGGATCGTCTTTACTTCGCTCAATCTCTCTAAACATACTGTTAACGAAACTTTTTACTGCTTGGTTATTTGTAAAAGCGATCATAACTTTACCCCAATACCGTTTGTAGGTTCTCTCTTAGTCGCTCTCTAAACTCAGGCATAGTCATACCTAAAGAGCCACCCGGATCTGTTTTCCCTCTATGTCCAGCAACCTCATCATGACCAAGAACCATATCAAGAGAGAAATTCTCATTTACATCGAGTTGCCACATAATGAAGTTTTCAAGTGCCTCCATTTGAGCAGGTGTGTAGAGCTCATAGGTTCCAGGAGTGATATTATCTTTTTTATTTTTAAAGAGCTTAGTGTCGTCAGCGAACTTAATAGTTCGGCCATCAAGTTTTCCCCAGTTACAAATTTCCATCCCCATGCAGTGAAGAGACATGCCTGTCTTAGAGCCGTGTTTAGAGCTCCCGGCATGATAAGCTACATCACGTTCAATATCGAAATCCTCAGGGTAATAGATTGTGCCTGCCTCATCCATAACCATGCAGCCGAGCCCCTTACTAGCTAAATACTTCATTACAGCAATAGCCGAGCGAGGCGTGCGACCACTAACCGTATAATGAACGATAAGACCCTCAGCTTTACCTTTAGGATTTCTATAACGTCCACGTTTTTTGAATTTAACATCAGTAATCGCAACCATACGCGGAACTTCGTAAAGAGGTCTTTTTCCCATGTCTGGCTCAGGAAGTTGAAACTTCTCGCTAACACGAGAAATCACGGAAAAGATTTTCATTAGAATTTCATAGATTTTTTCAAGACGAGTTTCCATTTTACTTAGTGCTCCTTAAGGATAGATCTAGGGTGATAAATAGATAATCGAGGGCTCCAATAACCTTGATGCACCTCGAATCATTTCTACAGTTTCTTCTTAATGTCTTTTTTAGAATGGCCCAGTCCTCAGGAAGAATGGTTAGGCCTCGCTTTCTTACATGATCCCACTTGTCAGCAGGTATCAAGACTTCTTCTTTTGATACTGTGTGAACTCCAAAGCCGTCTTTGCTAGCAGGCAAGGTTACAAAAACCCTAAAGTCAGGAACTTGTGTCGTGGCACAAGCTGATAAACTAAACGAGATAAACAAACTTACGGAAAGCTTTTTTAACTTTATCATCAATTGCCTTTATCTCTGCGGGAGTTAACTTTTGTTTAGCCTCACCAACACTCTTAAGGGCTTCTTCAATAGCCTTTTCGTAGTCGTCTTTTTGAGCAGCGATGCGCAATTCATCGATGCCAATATTAAGAAGTGCTAGCCCTTGGTTTGCTAACCATGAGCCCACTTTGGTGAGAAAAAAGAAAGTGATGCGGCCGAGAAACCCATGAGTAAGAAAAGCTAAAGGAGAACCGGCCATGGAGGTGAAAATCATGGTAGCGGTAAATCGTCCTATGCCGTCAAAGCTGTATCGTTTCTCAGCCACATCAAGACCTAATTAACCTTTAAGGGCAGCCTTTAAAAGATTGATAACAGCGTCATCAACTTCGCCAGGAATCTTTTCAGCCAATAGATCCATGAAGTAGTCAGTTTCAACTTTCGCCTCAACTTTTCCGCCCTTACCCTCGTAAACAAGAATAAGATCACCAGCTACGATGTTTACTGATACCTCACCTTTTTTATAAAGCTCTGCATCCATTATTCCCCTCCTTTTTGGGTCTGTTTAAAACCGTAATAAGCAATCAAAGCAGCATCGATCATTCCATCATGTGGTTTCGTTGCTCTCTTTGATGATAGAAAATCAAAGTTTGGCCACAGCTTATGAGCTTTAATCGCAGCCATTTTTTTGGTGTCCTTTTTTTTGCCCGACTTTAAGTTTCGGTAAATGATGTCTTCCCCAGCAAAAAGTTCCTTTTGCCAAACGATCGGAAGAACTTCTTCCATAGGCTTATGAGTGCTTATTGCAGCATCCTTGGCCACTTGGTAATTGCATCCGAAAGTAAAAGCTGAACGTGGGGGAGTACCCCAAATGCCATGGACCTTTTCTATAAAGATGGCATCAAAGCTAATTGATAGGGCCTGGAACTTCTTCATGAGTTTCAAAAAAGAAATATCTTTCCCGCCAACTAGTGGGAATGTTTCACAAGTATGAAGCTTTCCAGTCTGTGTGACTATTGCATAGCCACCTTTCACACCTGGATCGATCCCTAATACTCTCAAAACATCCCCCGCCAAATCTTGTTAAGTTAATACTTAGCATAGAATATTGACACGGATCTCGCAATAGTGGTCTCATAAGGTATGGCCATAAATAACGCATCAAGTATAGTGGTGGAGTCCTAAAGTGTCCTCACTTCCAAAAACTGAGAGCCGTAAACGCTTAACCGAGACGATTTCGATTAAAGTAACTCCCGTAACTAAGCGAAAGATGACTCACCTCAAATCTATGGGGTTAGACACACCAATTATTGTCAGGGAAGCCATTGAAATGGCGTTAGAAGAAGCTTTTCAGAGTCTTATGGATAAGCCTGTTCTAGAGAAAGATCGTCACTAAAATTCGTTAAGAAAATAAATCACTTCTTTTTTATGAAGCGAGTCAGCCCACCTATTGGCGGGGTCATAGAACTTAAAGCCGCAGGATATTAAGTTGTTAGCGCTAGCTACGTTGTCATCCATTGTGTAGGTAATGGCTTGCTTATAGAGGTTTTTCTTGCAGTATCTGTTTCGAACATCAATTAATCTCCTATGAAGACCTCTTCCTCGTGCCTTTGGCAAAAGTCCTGCTCTTGAATAGAAAACGGTTTCAGGCTCATTGGTGAGAGGGTGGAGGACTGCGAAACCAACTGGCATTTCATTTATACGTAAAATCCAATAGACATTGTTATGTCGTAAATCAAGAGGGTCTCTTGGGAATATACGTTCATTGAGTTTTTTGATCAGAGTGACGTTTTTCGTCTTTCGAACGGTGATTACTCCGCTAACCGTAGAGGTGGCCATCATAAACTGCTTTTCCATTGTTGATTGAGATTTGCTCTATAAATGATTCTTTGCCGTCTATTACCGTTATTATTGAAATGCAGTGCTGCCAGGATTCATGCCCCTTAACGTAGTGAAAAACCCGTGTATGAGCCTCTGACAAGTTTGTAGAGCCAAGCCATCCATTGAAGAAACAGAAGTACTTCTCGCCACTTTTGCCTGTTTTTACGGCCTTTTGCTCTCTATGCGAACATCCATAGATAGAGTTTTGGTCAACATCCCTTTCAAGGGATGTCATCGCTCCGTTTTTCCCGTAGCTTGGAGGGGAGTGTTGAACATAGGTGTTTGTATTTTCGATCTTAAGACGGTGATTGTAGGGATACCACTCGATTTTTAGTTCATCGAGACCTAGGAGCTTTTCAAGTCTTAGGAACTTAAAGAGCTTCTTGCAATTGGCAATAATGAAGCGCTCCATACGATCCTCATGGTTACCGAAAAGAAAAATGATTTTCTTTTTTGGAAATCTTTCCCGAAGCCTCTCAAGCCACATACGAGTATCTGTGATCTCATCGTCGAGTAAAGACCCCACCAATGGGTGAGTGGGACCATGAGAGTTAACGTTATACATATCAAGAACATCGCCATTAAGAATGATATGGGCCTCAGAATCCTCGATGATATCAAGGGCAGTGGCCAAGGCCTTTGGATCATGGAAAGGCCTGTGTAAATCATTGATTACTGCATACTTGGTAACCTTCACGGGGCTATTGTCATAAAACTGAGTATGTAAGGATACTGGACTGGACAAGTTTACTTTAGGTTTACATTAAACCCTAATTATAAATGCGATAAAATCCAGCAAGGAGTTGCTGCTGTGGGTGATAACGAGATCCTGTTTGAGTTGATTAAATCTCAGTCCGAAAAGATTGATGCGATAAAAGACGAAATGC
>JAUHWN010000150.1 GCA_030424665.1 Bdellovibrionia bacterium
ATGGCGGGAGCGGCCCCATCGGCATCACTCGCATGCAAGGGCCTGACTTGCTGTTCGAAGCCCACCGCGAGGCAGCGGAACTGGCCGGCATCCCTTATTGCGACGATCCCAATGCCGTCGAACAGGACGGCATCAGCCACATGGAATCGACCGTGGCAGGCGGCAGGCGCTCCAGCTCGGCCCGCGCCTACCTCGATCCGGCCAAAGGGCGGCCCAACCTGACCGTCATGACGGGCGCCCTGGTGACTCGGATCGTTGTCGAGAATGGCCGCGCCACGGGCATCGAGATTGCGCAGGGATCGACGATTGAGCGTATCACTGCCGCCAGCGAGGTCATCCTCAGCGCCGGTGCCTATGGCTCGCCGCAAGTCCTGATGCTGTCCGGCATCGGCAATCCCAATGAATTGCGAACGCTCGGCATCGATCCGATCCATGCCCTGCCTGGCGTCGGTAGCGACCTCGCCGATCATCCGGTGGTGATCCACGAATATGCGCTCAAGGAAGACCTCGGCCTGACGCGCCACCTGCGGATCGACCGCGCGGCCATGGCTGCCGCCAAGTGGTTCCTCAATGGCAGCGGCCCCTTCGCCTACACCGGCACCCTCGCCAACGTCTTCATGCGCTCCGAGCCCGGCGTCGACCGGCCCGATATGCAACTGATGTGCCTGCCGATGAGCGGCAACGCCCGCCTGTGGGTGCCCGGCCTGCACCGCAAGCCCGAGAGTTTCCTGTCGGTGCGCACCGGCTACCTGCCACTGAAATCGCGCGGCTGGGTGAAGCTGCGCAGTTCCGACCCGCGCGATCCACCGCGCATTTTCCTCAACATGTTCTCGGCCGCTGGCGACATGGCAGGCATGGTCCGCTCGATCCGCCTGACACGCGAGATCTATGCGCAGGAGCCGCTGGCGAAGCTGATCGACCGCGCGCAATTTGGTTTAGTGAAAGACCTTTTTGATCATATGAGTAAACACGGTCTCAGTAGTTTGCAAAAGAGCTTAAGAATTGAAGTCGACTCTGAGACATTGCCCATCCAAATGACAATTTCATTGATGCAGGATGAAAAGGGTGAAGACATTGGTAAACTCCTTGTATTTGATGACCTGACTCCAGTTGTAAAAGCTCAAAGAGCCGCGGCGTGGACGGAAGTGGCCAGAAGAATTGCTCACGAGATCAAGAACCCGTTAACGCCAATCAAGCTCTCAGCTCAAAGACTGCAAAAAAAGTTTGCAGGCCAGGTTGCAGACCCTGCCTTTGAAGACTGCACGCGAATGATTATTCAGCAAACCGATGAAATTAAACAGCTCGTAAATGAGTTTTCAAATTTTGCCAGACTTCCGCAAACGAACCCCCAGTTGGCCTCTCTGCACGAGGTTATAGAGGAGACTCTAACTCTCTACCGATCGGCCCATCCCAATATTCAGATTGAATTTGAAAAAGATGAGAGTCTGCCGAAATTTAAATTTGACCCCGAGCAAATTAAACGGGTTGTTATGAATTTGGTAGAAAACAGCTTAGCCGCTATGGACGGGCAGAATGAGGCTCAGCTCGTTTTGAGGACACAATTTGATAATCTTCTAAAAATCATTCGCTTGACCATTAGCGATAACGGTATGGGTGTTGAGCAATCTAAACTTGGACAGATCTTTGAACCTTATTATAGTACTAGAGAAAAGGGCACAGGCTTGGGGCTATCCATCGTGAAGCGAATTATCGAAGATCATAATGGGTTTATTCGAGCTCTAAAAAACGAACCCCGCGGTTTAAAGATGATTATCGAGTTACCTGTTGTGGATACTGAGTTAAGTATTTCCGAAGCAGGGCAAGGGGAAAGCCTGGAGGACGTGAGGAATGGCTGAAATCAAGGGAACAAAAGTTTTAGTAGTCGATGATGAATCTCCGATCCGCGAAGTTCTTGCTGCGTCCCTTGAGGACGAAGCATGTGTTGTAGAATTGGCGCAAAACGGCGAAGAAGCCATTGAAAAACTTAAGAGTTTTAAGCCACAGATCACGCTTCTCGATATTTGGATGCCGGGATCATTCGATGGAATCCAAGTCTTACAGAAGGCAAAAGAAGAGAACTACGATACTGAGTTTGTAATGATGTCTGGTCACGGAACCATTGAGACGGCAGTGAATGCAACCAAACTCGGAGCGTGGGACTTTATTGAGAAGCCAGTTTCTATGGAAAAGGTCACCATTGCGATTCAAAATATTATTAATTTTCACGAGGAGCGTTCGGAGAAAAACGCCCTTCTTTCGAAGCTTCGAAAGAACATTGCCATCATAGGGGATCACCCCGAAATCGTTAAAATTAAGCAGATGATTTCAAGGGTCGCTCCATCGACCTCATGGGTTTTGATTTCCGGAGAAAATGGAACGGGTAAAGAGTTAGTTGCCCAGAATATTCACTTTTTAAGCGGTCGTGCTTCAGGTCCCTTTATTGATATCAACTGTGCTGCAATCCCTGAAGATTTGATCGAAAGTGAGCTATTTGGTTACGAAAAGGGAGCATTTACAGGTGCGGATAAGGCTAAAAAAGGTAAATTTGATTACGCCGATGGTGGAAGTCTATTTCTCGATGAAGTGGCTGATATGAGTCTCAATGCCCAAGCAAAGGTTTTGCGCTTTCTGCAAGAAAAAACATTCAGCCGAGTGGGTGGTAAAGACAATGTCGAAGTTGATGTTCGAGTGATTGCGGCGACTAACAAAGATCTCGAAACCGAAATTAAAGAAGGACGCTTTCGTGAGGACCTTTTTTACCGACTCAATGTCATCCCATTTAAGGTTCCCTCGTTAAAAGAGAGAAGCTCTGACATCCCTTCACTGATCATGCACTTTAGCGAACAATTTTCTCGCGAAGGTGGCTATAAAAGAAAGTTCTTTTCGGATCAAGCTATGGAAAAACTGGTACAGTATGAGTGGCCGGGGAACGTTAGGGAGCTTCGCAATTTTATCGAACGGATCTACATCCTTACCCCTGGGGATTTTGTCGATGTTCACGATGTTCGATTTGCCGGATTGCAGTCAAAATCAGAGCCTTCAGAGGACTTATCCGAAATTTCTAATTTTCGAGAAGCGCGCCAGAAATTCGAAAGAGAGTACTTGGTTAAAAAGATTGCCGAAAACAATGGCAATATTAGCCGTACGGCCGAAGAGATTGGCTTGGAACGTAGCTATCTCCACCGAAAAATCAAAGCCTATAATATTGAATTAAATGGCTAATTTGAATCGACAGTCTTAGTTCTATAATTTGGAATCCAATGGACTACTTTCTTTAAGAGTCAATTCGATGGGATATGACTTTTATAAGAAAGAACGAACCGTTCGTACAAGCTTGGCAAAGAAGCTTTCATCAGACTTCACCCGAGGTTCTGCCTTTTGCCCATTAAGTATGAGCGCTGTGTTTTTTATGTCTTCTCTCAAGCTATTGCTGAGCCTGAAGTCGTCAAATATAAATAGATTAATGTCAGACTGGGTGGGCTGCCGGTTTTGATTTTTGTAATTTCTAAAGGAGTGCTCTTCGATGATTATGCGAGCATCTTGGCGTAGATTATAGATCTTTCGATCAAACTCCCTAGGTATCATGTCCTGGGCCATCAAGTTTCGGATACTCGATAAATAGACGACTAAATGCAAAGTCAGGGCGTGATTCCTTGTGGAATCGATGATTTTTGTCAGGAGAATTTTCTTAAACTTATGTTTCTGTTCTTCGGTCCCATAGGTCGAAACAAAGTTAAGTCCATTTGTGAAGAGGTAGGAGTATAGGTTCATATCACAATGGTAGATTTGTGGAAGATCTTTGGCTTTCATGATCCGCAAAGCCAGAGACTCTGGAAGCTTCTTTTTTCGAGCCAGGGACTTAATTTGTCCCAAGAATTTCTGGTCTGTCGGGGGGAGGTCGGCCGTGAGAGTAATAAACTCATCAATCAGTTTTTGACTTTTTAGACTACTTTGCGGCGGAGATTTTTGCGCAGCGAGCTTCATCTGTCCGACTCGCGATTGAATTTGTTTGCAGAGCCGGTTTTCGAGATAGCCCGGGTCCCAATCAAGGGCAAAGCCCTCGCTTGCTATTAATAGCAGAAGGAGTAAGAGACTGACCGAAACAAGGCGTCGATTGGTATAACTGGAATTCTGCAAAGACTCTTTAAAGCTGTCGTGTTTCATTGCCATCCTTTCTTGCACTTAGAATAGCAAATTCACGGAGAGGAGCTTGTAAAAGCCACGAAAAAAACAAGGCCCGATTGTAAGAGAAAGTCCTCGGTAGGCTCGGTTCAAATCCAATTAATTTGGATCACAGTTGCGAATGTAAATTTATTTTAAAAGGCTCTTCTGTTTGCGCTTGAGGGCGGTAACGACCGAGCGCGGAACGTATTTGGTTATAGATTTTTCCCACTCTTCAGGGCCCACTAAACTTTTCACCATACTGGATGATATTTGAGAAATCTTAGCCGGGGGAATAAAATATATCGTCTCTACTTCGGGGGCTAAATCATAATTGATCTGTCCCATGGATTTTTCATACTCGTAGTCGCCCGTCGAGCGAATACCCCGAATTAGATAGGGAATTCCCTGTTGTGAAGCATATTTAGCCAGGTATTTGTTGTCGATAACAGCAACCTTGGTATTTTCGAGATCGCCAACGGCGGCTTCGAGCATGGTTTTCCGCTCTTCGAGGTTAAAAAGGTAGTTTTTTTCGGGATTGTGTCCGATGGCAACGCTCAGCTCATCAAAAAGGTGGGCCGCCTTCTTGATCACCCAAAGGTGGCCATTGGTGACCGGGTCAAAACTCCCTGCATAAATTGCTTTCTTCTTCTTTGGCACGAGCCGCTCCTCAATTGCGCCTAGACTGGCATATTACTTGGACTTGGGCCATTAAAAAATAAGATCTCATGAGTGACAATCAGCAATAGAGCGGTCTATAAATAGTTCAGAGGTGTCTATGAAAAAGCACGTTAAATGGTCCCAATCATTCGTATATACGCTCCGAGAAGCCCCTGCCGATGCTGAAATAACCAGTCATCAATTGTTGATTCGAGGTGGGTTTATCAAAAAAACAGCTCCGGGGATCTACACCTACGGCCACCTGGCCCTAAAAGCCTTGCGCAAATTTGAAGACATTATCCGTGATGAGCTCGATTCACGAGGCTGTGTTGAAATCCTAATGCCCATGGTTCACCCCAAAAGCCTTTGGGAAGAAACCGACCGGTGGGATAAAATGGGTGACGGTCTCCTCAAGTTTAAAAATCGAAATGACCACGAATTCTGTTTGGGTGCGACCCACGAAGAAGTGATTACTGATTATGTCCGCAACGATATAAAAAGTTATAGAGACCTTCCGAAAACTCTTTATCAAATACAAGATAAATATCGGGACGAAATTAGACCGCGCTTTGGACTCATGCGCGGGCGTGAATTCTTTATGAAGGATGCCTACACTTTTGATGCTGATAAAGATTCAGCCCTCGAAAGTTATGAGCGACTCTATAGTGCATACCAAGCGATCTTTGACCGCGTTGGTCTCAAGTACCGAATCGTTCAAGCGGATGCGGGACAAATCGGTGGCAGCCAAACCCACGAGTTTCAAGTTTTAGCTGAAAGTGGGGAGGATCACCTTATGGTTTGTCCGAAATGCGATTTTGCTGCCAACGTCGAGATTTCTCCAGCTATATTACCAGATAATAAAAAATTTAAAGCCGAAGCGGCTGCCCCTATGGAAGAGTTTGCGACTCCGGGTCTTCGAACGATTGCGGACTTGGCAAAATCCCTTAAGACTGAAGAAAAGGATCTCGTTAAAACATTATTTTACGATTCGGGTAAGGACGAGAAAAACATTACTCCGATCGCTGTACTCCTTCGGGGAAGTGATGAGTTGAATCCTATCAAACTAAAAAATTACTTAGGTCTGAGCCAAGAGCCGGCACTGCTATCTGACGGTATGGTTGAAGAGTACACCGGAGCGAAACCAGGAAGCTGTGGTCCCGTTGGCTTGAAGATGCCTGTCATCATGGACAGTGCTCTTGAAGGTAAAACCAACATGATTGTTGGTGCCAACAAAGACGATTTACATCTCAGAAACGTGAACCCTGAAAGGGATTTCAAGGTTGAGGAAATGACCGATTTGAGGCGAGCTGAGCCCGGTGATAGTTGTCCAAAGTGCCAGTCAGAAATTCAATCAATCCGCGGAATTGAAGTGGGCCATGTTTTTTACCTCGGGCAAACCTATTCGAAACCCATGAAGGCCACTTACCTCGATAAAAATGGTAAGGAGCAGACTTTAGAGATGGGGTGTTATGGAATTGGTGTAAGTCGAACGATTCAATCGGCAATTGAGCAATGTCACGATAAAGATGGCATGATTTGGCCCGTGTCGATTGCTCCATATCACCTTCACCTCTGCATGCTTGATCCTGAAGACGAAAAAGCACAGAAGGTGTTGAGTGAAATTGTCGAGCCCCTAGAAAAGGCTAATGTCGAAATTTTTGTTGATGATCGCAAGGAGCGACCGGGGGTTAAGTTTAAAGATGCCGATCTCTTGGGTTTTCCTTTGCGCCTTGTAATTGGAAAAAGGGGACTTGATAACAATGAAATTGAGCTTGTCGAGAGAAACTCAAAACAAGCCCATAAGATGCCCCCTTCAGAGGTGAGCTCTTTTATTCTTTCTTGGATGGAGAAAAATGGATTTAATGGCTGATAATCCAGTATTTGTCGCGCTTGATGTGGACGACCGCGAAAAGGCCCTAGCCTTGGCCGAGTCAGTTGGGCCCCATGTTGGAGGCTTCAAGGTGGGGCCGCGATTGTCCATTCGTTATGGCGAAAGCTTTCTCAAAGAGATTGCTGGTAGAGGCCCGCTTTTTGTCGATAATAAATATTTAGATATTCCCAATACTATGTACCATTCGGTCAAAGCGACCTTTGAGAGTGGAGCCAGTTTTTGTACGGTTCACGCTTGGGCGGGGACAGAAGCACTTCGCGAATTGGCAAAGCTTGAGGATGAGCTGAATCAGATTCGGCCCTTTAAAATATTGGTGGTTACGATTCTCACAAGCTTTTCTCCAAGCACTATGCCCAGGGGCCTCGAAAAGAAGGAACTATCGGATCATATTCTTGGGTTAGCGCAAATGAGTTATGATTGTGGCTTGAAAAATTTCGTCTGTTCCCCTCTCGAAGTGCGAATGCTTCGAGTGCGGTTTCCAGACTCCTTCCTCGTGACTCCGGGAATTCGCTTCCAAGCGGGAGGCGACGACCAAAAGCGAACAGCCAATCCAACTCAAGCTATGGAAGATGGGGCCAATGCCCTTGTTATCGGTCGACCAATTTATCAGGCGGAAGATCCATTGGCTGCTGCAAAAATGATCGAAAACCATTTGAAGGCATCTCTCACATGAAAAAGTCATCGGGAGCTAAAGGAAAAAATAAGTCTCCACGGGGACGAAATGAAGGTTCCGGGCGAAGACCTTCTGGTCCAAATCGAGGGTCGAGACCGAACCACGACGGACGCATTGGAGGCCGTGGTGGCGATAGCACACGCAGAAGATTTCGCGATGGCGACGGGGTTAAATCCCGTGGAGAAAGTCAGCTGCAGTTTAACAAAAAGCTTCGCTGGGTCGTAGGTATTCACTCGGTTGAAGAGGTTTTAAAGGTCCGCCCCGAGGCCATAAAAGATTTTTACATCAAAGAGAGTTACGAGCGTTCAGAGCAGTTCGCGAAAATTTCTAAACTTCTCAATCGCACTAACCTTGAACCAAAGCTCATTCGCGAAAATCAATTGGATGACCTGTGCAGCACCCATCAAGGCATTGCCGTTTCTGTAAGTGAAAGTCCCGAAGTGGATTGGGATCATTTGAAAGACGCACAAGAGTCCATCGTTGTATTTCTAGATGGTATCGAAGACCCCCATAATCTTGGGGCCATTCTGCGAACGGCGTGGCTCATGGGAGTCGATGCGGTTTTTATTCCTAAAGACCGATCCGTAGCTCTGGTTCCGACCGCCTGTAAGGTTGCAAGTGGTGGGGCTGAGCATGTTCCTGTGGAGCAGGTTTCTAATTTTACGAGTGAGTTGGAGCAACTTAAAGAATACGGTTACTGGGTCTATGGCCTCGCCGAAGGGGGCGAGGACTCTGTGTACGACTTAGAAATTAATAAAAAGTGTGTGTGGATTATCGGGGCTGAAGATAAAGGAATGCGCAAGGCCACTGAAAAAGCATGCGATATCATTACCCAGCTACCACAAGTTCACGGTGGATCCAGCTACAACGCATCGGTCGCCGCAGCCATAGCCCTCGGCGAAACCTACCGCCAACAAAAATAAAAAAGCTCTTGGATTTGGCAAGAGCTTTATTTTCACTCAAAGAGTAACTAAGTTTTTTATTTCTCAAATATAATTTTAGTTTTGCTCGCAGCGCTTCGGAAGCCCGCAAGTTTCAACGGCCCGTTCACCAGCTTCGTTGCTGTTGGCTGAAGTATTTGACCAAATCCAACTTTTAGTTGAATCGAGACATGAAACTTCCCCATGACGACAGAATAGAATGGCCTTATCGCCAGCTTCGTTGCTGCTAGCTGAAGTATTTGACCAAATCCAGCTTTTGGCGTCGTCGAGGCAGTTGTAGTTTCCACCGTACCCACAGAACGTAATAGCGCGCTCTCCGGCCTCACTGCTACTGGCAGAAGTATTTGACCAAATCCAGCTTTTCGCCTTGTCGAGGCAATTCTTATCGAAGTTAGCCTGAGCACTCGATAGAAAACAAAGTACACCTAAGATTGTGATTAAGATTTTCATAAAACCCCTTCTTCCTTCAGTCTCCCTTTAGACCTGGGGTAGAGTTATCAAGCCCATTCTATGCCTTCAATAAGTTCGCAATAATTTGATTTCTTTACACTGTTCCAGCGAAGCGAATTGGTCTCCTCCTTGCACAATGAGCTAGGTGCTTGAACCAAAAGAAGTAGTTAAATGAACTCATTGTTCTAGATTAGCTCCTCTTTGATTTGATTTAAAATCCGCAAGTGATGGAGAATGTTTTTGGCTCGATTGGTCGCCCTGTTCAAAATTTTGATAGTCTCGGGATTTCTTTTATCCCAGGGAGCGGTTGCAGCCGTTTGTGAGGGAAGCTTCGATTCGCGAATAGCCGGATATCAAGCCTACCAAGAGGTCAATGAATTCCTTCACGGAAGAGTTCTTGAAGGGATTCGCTACGCTAGACACCAGACCCTCGATGGTTCGATTTCGAACCATGGCCTTATGCCCATGACACCAAGAAATGAAGTTGAAGAGCAATTTGAGGGAGCGGGCCGAGTGCTTAGTTTTCGCTCGGGCTTTCGCATTTCAGGTCAACTTCACAAAGTTGTTATCGATGTCAAAGAGCGCGACGGTGGCTTTGATATTACACCATACTTATTTCATTTTGTTGGTACGACCTATGTTGAAAACAAAGTGCCTGGAACGGGCTTTACCAACGCTCTCAAGTGGGAAATGAGTAAAGGTTTTGCGGCCGAAGGTTTTCAAAATTACCTCAACCCGGTGGGCCCTATTCGCGGATTCAACATGGCTCCCCACAAGATGACTCAAGAAGAATTTGCCAGCAAAGGGATTTCTGAAGGACAACACATCGAGCTCGTTTATGAATCGGGCATTGTCGTGCGCGGCCAAGTTAAAGCCCTAGAGAGCTTGGGAGTAAACTCCGAGGGTGTTGATCTCATCCGGTTCGCACCTGGAAGCCTGAGCATTACGTTGGGTGAAACTGACTTTATAAATCAATACGGTATTGATCAGGATTCCCTTTTAATTGCCGCAGATGTAATTACCCACGCCGAAGATTTTCAGCGAGGCCCTTGGGTGCCCTTTATACCGGCCGGAGTTGAAATTATTGACGAGGGGGAGGATGAAACCCTTGAAACTCCTGAGAATTAAATAATTAACGATGTTGAATTTTATTAAAAAGAAAGCCTGTGGAATGATTTTTATTCGAAATTTTAAGTGTCTCTTAACTATTCTTTTAGTGTCGCTGATGGTGGTGCCAGCACTCGCTGTACCTTTTAGTCGATCTCCATTTGCTTGCGAAATCACTATGGATCCAACATCAATCCCACGTCATGGTGACAATTTTGCCAATTACTTTGTATCCGAAGTATCTCCGGGAGTTTCATCGCTCGGCGTTCTTCGCGACTCCATTTGGTATAACGAATTTCTACAAGAGGTTTACCTCGGAAATTTAGCTCCGACCCCCGAGGCGAGGCGGCCGATTCGTTTGCAGGCTCCCAATTTTTACACTCAGGGCATGGGTGACTTCGTACCTGGAAATTACGGTCGCTATGTCTTCAATTCTGGTATGGCGGTACAAGGGCAGTTAAGTCACGTGATGGTTCTCGAAAATCAATTGGCATTTGTGAAGTTTCACGGCCCCACTCAGCTCATGGATCGTGTTGGGGATTCTTTCGAGGTTTTACCTCGTCAGGGCGAAGGGCAGCACCCCAGTGGATTTAGTTCTCCGGTCGGCCCCCTCATCGGTTTTGAAAAACCCCTCTACGAGTACTCCCTCGAAGAACTCGCTGAGCGCGGTATCGCAGAG
>JAUHWN010000151.1 GCA_030424665.1 Bdellovibrionia bacterium
AGGTACTTGGTACCTGAGAATTCATCCCCAAAAGGTACTTGGTACCTGAGAATTTGGGTTCAGGCTAGCGAGAAAAGGTCATTTTTCGGGTTCGTGGAGTATTTACAATTGAAGTTAAGCTACTTACAACCAATTGAATTCAAAGTCGAAATGTACATTTTTTTCTTCTGCTGATCATCCATAGTCTGGAATGATCCTGTAATCGAAGCTACCGTTCGTTCGGCAATTCCGTCTTCCATATTGTACTTGGCTTTGTAGCACTCTTTCATCTCATTGGAGAGTTGGGTCAGATTAAGGCTATTAAAATCACCTGCTGGTTTGTAGTTCGATTTTTTATAGGGTGCCATTCGAGCAGTGAGGACAGGTAATGTTTGGCAAGAAGCTTGATGTCGCCCTTTACACGCTTCTGTATAATTCGCCCTTGCCTTAGCTTCGTCATGGAGAATCACTTCTTCATAAAGAGCCATAAAATAGTGACTCGTAGTTTTAAAAAGCCTTGAAGAAACTGTTTGTTTAAACTCCTCATAACCTAAGGTATAATTTTCTTTATCGTTGTTAGGAGCAGCCTTCTTAAAGTAGGCGAGACCTAGATTGTAACGACCTTTTAACTTATCATTCTTACTTTTCGCCTTTTCTACAGCCTTCTTTGCAAGCTCAATTGCCTTGTCGTATTTTTCCAAGCCCATATAGGCAGCAGAGGCATTGAGATAACCCATGTAGTACTCCGGGCCTTGCGCAATGGCCTGGTTAAAATATTTGAGAGATTCTTCAGGGTTTTTAAGATGGTGAAGAGTTTTCTTTCCCGCAACCATTAGAGCATTGTAAGGAGCCGGCTTACACGAATTAACAACCTTCACGGCCAATTCTAGTGCCTCATCTTTTTTTCCTTGAGATGAAAGCTGATCAGCTTGAGCACTCCGTTTTTTACACTCAGACATATCCATTGCAAGTGAACTCAACGAAAAAAATAAAACTATAGAAATTAATACTGGCTTCATGTGACTCTCCCGATATGAGAGCCATAATATCTCACCCCATAGTACTTTGAAATTTAGCAATTTTAATCTGGGCTAAGGCCCATCTAAGAATGCCACTCCCAAGGGACGACAATCATCATTCCATCTCGTCTGCTACTCTTCCGATGATTCTTTTTGCCATATTCACAATATGTTGATGCATGCTGGTTAAAGGTCCTTCATAGGGTTTAATATCACCATCATTCGTCATCCATTGCCAATCGTCTTGATTAAATTTAAGAATTTCAACTTCTCCTGTTTCTTCATTCAGAGTATTGAAATCGAAGCAAAAAAACCACACCATTTGCAAACCTTCATCACCCATCGAAAAGTAGATGATCTTGTTCATTATCTCTTGCTCTTGCTCGGAGTAGTTATCCCAATCGACATCCCAGTAGCTAGCTAACTCATCAGAGAGTCGTCCAATATGGGCCGGGTGAAGCATTCTAAATTCCTCATTATTACTTTTTCCAGCCTTAAAGAGCCCATGTTCCATAATAAATTCTATGTAACTCGGCGGAAACTTAATATTCAGTCTCTTTTCAGCTATCTTAATATCTTCTAGGTGGATTCTTTGCGTAAAAACCGGCTTGTATGCCTCCTCTAGAAAGTCGTAGTTTCCATTTGTCGCAGCCATAGCTTCGTCAATCGTTTCACCTATCTTTTCGAATGCTTCAAATGCTGAAAGCTTTTTATAGACCTCAAAGTCCTTTGGCACTTCGTAGCCATTAATTTGATTGCCATTCTTATCAAAAATATCATACGAAACCGGAACTCCAGGCCTCACCTTTGCCTTCCATACATTATTATCATTCACTGGAAATACTTCTGAAGTCTCTTCTGTACTTCGAATAAAGACCCTTTCTTTAAACTTATTCGTGGAGGGATCGACTTCTGCGTACTGCGACACTTCGCCATTTGGATGAAACCTTTTAAAGGAAATCATCTTTCCTTGATCATCAAAAAATGAATGACAGCAAAGATGACCATTTGGAGCAAGCCACCACTTCCACTCACCAATCATTTGACCTTTTTCATTTTTTAGACCAACTTCCCATTCTTTATTACTCGCATTCCATTGTGCTTCAGTCGGTACAGTTTCAGGCTTAACAGGCTCTTGACTCATTTCAACTCCTCACTACAAAAAATCAGCCACAAACTTTAGTTCGTTTTCGGCAATAAACTTATATTCATTTTGAATCATGTAGTTAAACATACGCAAAAACCCGTCGCGATCAGCGGGTGAACTGGCTTCTTCAAATACACTCAAATCTTTGGGGTTGAAAAACTTGGGCTCGACAAATCCTGATTCAGAATTGAGGCAATTGTAATCCAATGCATATCCCCAAACCTGATCTAGATTGTCATCAGAAAATGCTACCATATAGACTTTCTTTAAAGTCTTTCGCAATTCACTTTTATCCGTCCAGTCAAAGAACCAGTCGGTAGTTAGAGTTTCTTCAAGAGACCGGATTTTACTCGGATGAATAAATCGAGCTTTATATCCTGACTTCTTTCCGAGTTTGAACAGCCCATTCTCTTCAAGGAAGGTTTTATAAGACACCGGAAATTCAATGCCGAGTCGTTTTTCGGCATCGGCTATATCCGATTCAGATATTTTCTCAATAAAAACCGGGCGAAAGCTGTCCTCTAGCTTTTGCTTCTTTTCCGGAACTAACTCAATGATCTTGTCAATAAACTGGTTTAACTTCGATATTTTCTTCTTTGGAGAGTATTCCGAAAAGTCATAATACCTTTCTTTAAATTCTCTCGCTCTTTTAAAGAACTCCTCGTCACCTTGAATTAAATTCCCTTCCAGGTCAAAGAACTGAGTCTCTTGCTTATACCGGTCCGGAAAAGTGGTAACTGACTTCGAAATATAGAGATCAGGACAAGGTCCTGGTTCATCTGAAAAACTTGTTGCTCGAAAGGACTCTTGAGAAATACGAGGATTTAGCAAATCATTCATTCGTCCTCGAATTTGTGCAGCTAGGTCACCGTTATTATGAAATCGTCTGGTTAAACTTTCTTGTGTATCAAAATTTCTTTCAGTATGAGCTTTCAGACTTCCATCAGTGCGCCAAACCTTTATCTCTGTGACTTCATTTTCACTATTTCGATTTACCCACTTCCAAACTTTTTGATTTCGACGCCACTCCGCAGCCTCATGTACTCCATTTGGTCTATCCATACCCAGTCCCTCATATTTAATTTAATTCATATTAAGGCGATTCAGAATTATTGAAAACTCGAGAGATTCGATCAGGACTTTGGCTATGGCCAGCCAAAAAATTAAAATCGTATTTAATTTCGAAGACTTAAATTGTTCCGATATATTTAGCCGTACGTACTTCCGTACAAAAACTTACAGTCTTTCTATATATTCAATAGGAAAGGCTCGTATTTTTCTAAATATTGATTCGTAACGCGAGTGCGCTACCTTTTGGTGCCTGGCACCTCAAAGAATGCAAGGAATTGTTCTCGGGTTTAGTCCTATGTGCACAATGCGGCTCCCTGTTTGATTTATGGGATTGATGCTTTTTCCTATAAGTATTCCATCGTCTTTAGCAAAGTACTCTTTGGCAATACTGCCAAAGATGGTTCGTACTTGGGCAAGCTTCTGTCCATTTTTAATAGGATCCATCGTATGGGGAAATATGGTTAAGATTCCACCCTCGTCCGTATAAAGCCAATAGGAGCCATCGCATAAGATGCTGTCATCCACCGGACAACTGGCCTCGCCAGGCATCATTCCAAAGTCGTAAAGAATATTGCGAATTCCAAAAATGGCCTCATCGATTACTGAAAATTGAAATTTGTGGGGGTCTTTTAACTCAATAGTTATACTCTTGATACCTTTTTCGGCCGCACTCCCACGAATGGTTTTATCAGAGGCAGGGATATTGAGAATGATATCTGGTGCTTGAAGCATAGCCATTCGAGCAGTGATCTCATCGCTCATGTCAGCGCGAATATAATAACTGTTAACCCTGCCAAAGCTCGCCGTATGGAGATCGATCAAATAATCAAATTTATATATAATTCGATTCAAGAAACGATGAATGTAGACTTCGCTATTATTGCCGTCGGGATTGCCGGGAGCGATTCGATTGAGATCGGCACCATCACTAAAAGTCCTCTCCCCTCTCAAAACACCTGGAATATTAGAGGCTAAAACTCCCACGATATTACCCACTAGGTCCTTAGGTTTGAGTTCTTCAAAAATTTTTTGAATAACTGGAATTCCATTCAGCTCATTACCATGGATAGCCGCAGTAAGCCCCAGGGTTTTACCTGGCGTCTTACCCCGAGCAACAATGACTGGAACACGAATTGGAGCACCGATCCCATTGTTGACAAGGTGAATCCAACCCGGAGTGACTTCTCCAACGGGAAACAAATCAATATCTAGTTCTTTTACCTCGATCATAAGTTCTCCTCAGAGAATTATAATACAATTTAGCAAAAGACCTAGCACTAATTCGTATAAAGATTTACCAGGTAGAACAAGCTTTTAAAGGTGAATTACTCAAAGTGAGATTCACAGCTCTTCTTATAGAAGTCCGTCGAAATTGGACGCCAATCAAAGGGCATAGGTTTAAGGTGACTGAGATCGTTGCGGTAGTTATACTCTTCTTCGAAGCGCTTTAAGGCAAAGCCTTCGCGATTCTTTGAAAAGTAGTTGAGCATATCTTTAAAATAGGAGTTGTAAAAATCGGATTCACTGGACTCCAATAAGCCAAGGTCCCTAGGATTATAGGTTTCATCTGAAAACGGAGAGAAACGACTGGCAGACGTAAAATAAATCCGTAGCTTGTCATCCGTGCTCATCCTCTGCATTTTTTCGAACCACTCTTCAATTTTAATAATCCGCCCAGCAACTCGGTCAATAACCCACCAACCGCCATCGGACGCCTTCACTATTGTGACGACATGATAGTCCCAGGTATGTCCGTCAGACAGCATTGGGCCAATGACCCAAGCCTTCTTGATCGATTCTTTCGCCACCCCCGAGTGCAGCAAATAAAGGTGGTTAAACATAGCTCGACCAAAGCAAAATCCCAACTGGAGATCAGGGTCGTACTGCTTCTGTTTATTAAACCCCACAACCTGGTTGTGGTAATTCTGATCGAGAATTTTCTGCGCTTGGGATTGATCAATAAATTCCGCTCTTCGAGCAGTACTTTCTATGGGTTCTCTCGCAAGTCGCTCCATGCGCCAGAACTCTGCCTTATTTTGAGCTGCGACTTCTTCAACCTCGAGGCCATTGATGTCCTGCTCACGCTGATTAAAAAGATTACTCGAGTATTCACCATTGGAGAGCCAATCAGTCGGATTCACACGGGGCTTTTTGACAGTTAAACGAGTCCACCAGGTATTATTCGGGTGGGCCTCAGTGAAAAGTGGCAAAAGTAACAAACTAAATGTCGCCACAATAAATAGAGTTCTAGCAATCTTCCTCATGGGCTATAGATACGAATAGAGAGTCCTAATATCAAAACCTATTATAGATATAGAATTAATTACTTTGGCTTACAAAATTTTGTCACAAAAAGACCTTTAGGCAACCCACTTAATATTGACCTCGGTACCGTGGGAATATGAGGTCTCGTCTTTTTCTTGGGAAATAACTTCAATTTCTTCAGTCTAAGAGACGAATTCCTGGGTGCAAATCAGAGCGCAACCACCCCGTTAGACTCCATCGCTCTACATCAGTTTTTAAAACCTCATGTTCGATTGAGCTATCAAAAACTACGATCCGCCCCTTTTCAGGACGAATTTTGATCGGGCGCAATTCTTCATCATAAAGAACCAGGTCTCCTCCCTGCCCCGATTCGCAGGTCGTTAAATAAATTACACACGAAACTAGCCTTCCTGGTTTTTCGTTATGGAGATCCTGGTGGCGAAGATAAAAACTGCCCTTATCGTAGACCGCTAGATGACTTTCAAACCTCTTTATGGGCAAATAGAAATTCTTTTTAGTAATTTGCATGAGACCGTCATAAATAAGATGAATCCAAGGAAAGTCCCTAGAGTTTTCCTCGTTAATCCAAAAAATATTGTCTCCCCGAACCTCGGTCGTTTTTTGCTTTTTAAAGCCCTTGCCAATAGCTGCTTGCTTGAATTGACCATTGTCTCGTAAATAACGAGACCAAGTCAGTACGTCGTCACAGTATTTGTCTTTAAGGAAGTTTTCTTTGGTCCAAAAAAAATTCTTTGAGTAAGTTTCAACGAACTCACTCTCGTGGCAATCCCAAAAGGAATTCTCAACCCTAGTTTTCAGATAAAGGCCCTCACGGTCGGCTATTGGCGAAGAGGAGTTAAACAGAGTGCGCCAAAGCCAAAATTATTAATCCAAATACTACTCGAGATGGGATTCTCAAAACAACAAAAAAAAAGCTGACATCGAAATGTCAGCTTTAAGTTTCTTTTTAAATTAATGAAAGAAGTTAGTTAACGACTTTTACATTAACTGCACATGGGCCTTTTTTCCCTTGGCCAACCTCAAACTCAACTTTGTCGCCATCTTTTGGCTCATTTCCCTGAATCTCAGAGATATGAAAAAATAGCTCATCACCATTGTCCTTAGTGATAAATCCAAAACCCTTGCTTCCATTAAAAAATTTAACTGTACCTTGTTCCATTAAAACCTCATTAAAAATTATTGTCTTTTTGTACTACATTTTTGCCAAATCAGCTAATCTTGTTTTCAGAAAATATTGTGCAATGTCATAAATCTATAAAGCCAAAAAGTACACTAAAATCAATAATTTAAACATTCTACCTCAGTGCCGTCCTCAAGTCGAGTTTAAGAAATTACTCAAAACAGTTAATCACACCCCTCCAGAATCGATGGGAATCTGGGAGGGAGTGGTGATCATTGATTTAGAAATCTCGGATTCTGATTGTCCGGAGAGGACTTAAAAGAGCTTAGAAGTCAGCTAGATCATCTATTGCATTAAAATATCGATGACCTAGCGTTCTCAAAGCTTTCGCTGAAAAGTGAACATAGTCGTTGGCTCGATCCGTCTCCAGAAAGCTCACATGGGCTGCTCTATTACTATGGGTGATGCTTGGGTAATTCCCTATACTTTCCTGGGCAATGAGTTCCCCGTTGGTCAGTAGACTGTTGCTCGTTATAATCCTTCCGCAACCATCAAGGCTTTGAAAGTCATCTGCTATCGCTGATTGCTCATCGATAAAAGCATCGCGGACAATTTCATAGGTCCCATACTGGCTAGAATTGGAATTAATGGAAGATCGGCTCGAAGGGAAATTAAACTCTATATTTCTAGCAAGCTCTCCAATCAAAACTGGTACGCAAACTGCTCCCGTACTATTCGTTAGCAACGTGACACTGTTAGCTTGATTCGAGTCGGAATTTAATGCTTGGGAAAGGTTCACAACATTATTTCGTACGTTGTTAAGTACGGAATATACTCGATTAGAATAATTATTGAGAGCGCTATTGATCATAGCGTCAGACATCGTTAATTGGGAACCCCCAACATAGTTGGGATGCCCGTTGTCTACCATGGCCCTCAAATCGGCTTCTCCCTGCTGCCAAATAATTCCTAAGAATCGATGGTTTCCTGGCTGCCACATTGCCTGGCGAACTTTGTAGAGCATATCGTAGTAAAGATTATTAGAACTACCTTGTGCTTTCGCACTTGTATCACCACTATTATAGGTGGCTCCTGGCAACCAGTCCGTAACTGATGTAGCTCCTTTCGCAACTGGGATAATTAACACCTTCCTATTCGTACTAATCACTTGAGCAACCTTGGTTGCTAAGTGATGGGTGAAGGTACCATGCAGCCGCTGGAGAAATATTTGGGGATTTACTGAATCACGAACATCAAAGCGCCCAAGCGATGCATTGATGACCGAAGGTCCTAGATTGAAATGGGGCGGTTTATTTTTAGCCAGTGGAATGACAATGGCTCCGTTCCCAAATTGATTGGGATACCTATTAATCTGCATGACCTTACTATTTGATGGCGACATGTAGGTGCTCAAAAGTCCCGAGTAACCAAAATCATAGACATTATTTGAAGCAATCGCTCCTCGACCGACAGCATTGGATTGCCCGGCAACCACAATAATATCGTAGCCCTCAAAGGTACTGAGACTCGTTACTTGTTCATTGGTAGAAGAAAAATCTTGTGACAACTTTGAAGGCTCCATTTGCCCACAAGCCAATAAAATAGACAGTCCCATAAGGCCGACCAAGCCTTTGAAAACACGAATAATTCCCATTACTTCCCCCGTACTAGTGACCCTCTACTTACCACCCGTTAGACAGTATACATTGGAACCCCTTGAGCCATTAAAAAATGAGTCGACAGTTTCATATTGAGACCCGCGTAAATGCCTCTCCCAGCATAAAAACTTCCTCCCAGAAATTTCCTCTACTTTTTTCGCAAATTCACTAATCCGCAACTGGTAAAAAGGTGATTCCGGGGGGCGATCTTAGAACTGCTTGTCTAAGTTGATTTTCGCGCCTATCTAGACCTAACTATGACTTCTATTCGTAATATAATCACGTTCATGCTCTTTTCCCTGGCTCTTACTAGCTCTGCTTGGGCCAACGAATTTCATCTTTATTACATCGCTGGTGGATATACGACAAATAGCCTCTACGACGAAGAAAACAGTATTCACTTTCTCACCCAAGAAATGGCTGCCCATGGCCCCCAACTCAAACAGTTTATTACCCACAATTTCACGACCAATCTTTGTGATTTCGCCGCAAACAAATACTTTGAGGCACAAAGAAGAAACAAACAGGCTTCGATCGGTATTTTTGCCTTCAGCTGGGGAGTGCCTAAAGCCCTTCAAGTCGCTCGTTGCCTCAATGGGCAAAACATCCCCATTGAAATGATGATCGGGGTTGATGGCATACCCAAAGGACCTTTAACGATTGGTCGAGTTCCGTCTAATGTTGAAGTTTACTTCAACCTTTATAGTCGCCACGGAGGACTGGCTAATCTAGTTAATACCAAGGTCATCCGCCCTATGAATCCTCGCACCAAAGTTTACAACCAAGAGGTACCAGGCCAAATCTCTCACCCCGACTTCGACAACGGAATCCAGCACTGCTCACTCAACCTCCTTTACAACTGGGTAGAAGGGTATCGCCTGCGTCCTCGCCCTTGTCAGGTTCGCAACTAATTCTTTAGAAAACTAAGAGCTTTACTTAAAGATTTCCAACTTGAGGTCGTAGGATTTGCCAATCCACATGACGGCCTCGGTGTGATCCTTTAAATCATTTCCCGAGTCGCGGTGAACAAAGAGGTCTAACTCCTGTCGATTGTCGAAAAACCAATTAGTGACCTCCTCAAAATCTCCCGAGGGGACGGTAATCTGACAAGAACCTATTGGGTGGGGGCCCACAGGTCGATCCCAAACTCTACCAATAGGAAAGTTAAAATGAGCTCGAAAGTGATCGAGGACTTCCTGGGCTTTTTTAATTTGCGAAACTTCGTAATATAGGTGGAAATGATACATTGATCTCCCCTTAATAAACTCTGAATTGCTCAATTCGCAATAATGGATCTTTTTTAGTGTGCTCTAGAAATTGCCTAACAATGTCTTCATCTCCATCTCGCTGCATTTTTTCTGAAAGAATTTCGATGGCTTGCGCCTCTTCCCCCTGCTTCCAATGGGCTTCGGCCAAATAAAGGTAACCGATATAAGAGTCGGGAAACTCTTCGATGTACTCGTTAGAAATTGTCGCCAAAGACTCCATATCTTTAAGCGCGGCAAAGCGAATAAACGGAAGGTGCAGGAGTTCATGGTCGATTTCTTCGAGTTCCTCTGAAGGAAGAACCTCTTGATCGAGATTGTCTCTAATCTGAGAAAGTATTTCGTCTTCAGTATTAAGTCCCGAAAAATCCATCATCTCTTCCATGAGAGCCTCATAATCGGTCATCTCGACGGACTGTTGATGCTTAACTTCGAGCAGTAGTAAGCTCACAATCTTGGCTTTGTAAGCGCCATAGAGTTCGGGGTCTCTTTTAATAAGCTGATCGGCAAGGAGGAGATTCCGCTGCAAATCGTCCTTAGTGAGGGCTTTAGAGTCCGCCATTTTTGTAAAGAGTTCTGTGGTCAATTGCTCTATTTCCATGGACTCAGGACTGGGCTCCTCTGGCATTAGTTCCGTGGGCACTAACTCAACGGCCTTATCGCCTGGCTTCTTACCGATCAATTCGTTGATTATCGGATTTGGCTTATAGGTTTTTGACTTCGCCGAAGGACTCTTCGCCATGGTGGCAGGATGGAGCTGTCTATTTTGCGCGACCTTAAACCCGTGAAGGTAGCCAAG
>JAUHWN010000152.1 GCA_030424665.1 Bdellovibrionia bacterium
CTTTTTGTATTGAGCGAAGGCTTCTTTGGCGGCTTTTAACTGGAATTTGTGACAGGGGACTTTATCCATGTAACGGGCAGGTATACTCGGGCACCCGGGCCGGCCTAGGGCACTATAGAGATCTTTTAACTCTTGGTAGTTCAGAGCTAAACTCATGGCTTTACGCAGTTGAGGGCGGTTTATAAGTCTCGGGCCAAAACCAATATAGTCAAAACGGGCTACGGGTAACTGTAAAAACTCAGGACTTTTTTTGTAAGTATCGATGAGTCCACTGGGTAGTCTTCGAAGGAATTTGAGTTTGCCACTTTTATAAAAGCGAAGGGCTGTCTTGTCGTCTTCGATAAAGTAGACATCTACGTTGGGTCGATTCTTGTTGCCAAAAGGATAGAAGGGATTTGCCTCGAGTGTGAGCTTTTGCCCGGGCACCCAATTCTTAACTCGATAAGGGCCATTGACGGGTAAAGTCTTGAGGTCCTTCGTTTGAATGGTTTTTAAACTTCTTCGCGGGATAATGGCATTGGAACTCAGTTTATGTATGAACTCTCGGTCTTTTTCTGCAAATTCAAAAATAAGTTGATCGCTCTGAGGGCTGCTGACACCGAGCTGACTAGGGGCACGTTTTTTTGCATAGATTTCTTTGGCGTTTTTAAGGCGAAATAAAAGATTCGCCCTAGGTGCTATGGTTTCAGGATTGATCAGATGGTGAAATCCACGAATGTATTCTTCCGCAGTGACGGATTTTCCATCGCTCCAGCGAATATTGCTGTTTAAGCGGCATAAAAGTTTCTTGGGATTGATCCAGTTGCAGGACTTAGCCCCCTCGGGGATCAATCCGCGTTCGTTGTCGTAGCGATAAAGACCACGGTGTATGTTTGAAAAAAAATAACTTGAAGCGGAGCTTCGGTAGAGAGCTGGGTCCAATTTATGGGGTTCTTGCATGAGGTGGAATGAGAAGCTCGTATCTGCCTTCTGCTTGGCCTTCAAGGGAATTGAAGCCACCAGGAGTGGGAGGCTAATAATAAGGGCTGTTAAGAGGTGAGCGGCTTTTTTCAACATAGAATAGGATATAAAACATGTATCATTTCGATACAAATTATTATTGGTCTTCGATACTTCAGTTTGACCTCAGAAGCTCACTGAAAAAAAAACAAGAATGAGACAAAATAGGCTTCAGTCTCGTGAAATAGGGTCGATAAGTCTATATATGGGGCAGGATTCGTCTAAGAAAAAGAATATGAAGCTAAATATGAATAAAGATTTGCACTTAACTTTAATAATGATGCTTGCAGGAGTCTGCTTAATCTCTTTTCAAAACTGTGGGGGAGCATCTGAGGGTATTGGTCTTTCACAGAAGAGGACGACCGGTACTTCGAGTAATCAAGATGCCTCGTGTCTTGTGGACAAGCAGTGCTATAAAGACAAGAATGCGATTTCTATCAGTATTGGTAACAGCAGTATCGATGTTCCCACCGGAAATAATGTGATTGATGTCTCTGGTTTTTGCGATGCTGGCAATTATGAATTAAACAGAATTACATATACACTTCTTACGGCCACAGGTGCTATTCACCTAGGTGAAACCGATGCCACCAGTAACTGTAATGATATTGGTCGATTTTGGATTCAAGTTAACGTGGGAAGTATGAATCTCGACACCCAAGACTATCAAATTCGGGTGAAAATTTACGGTGTTGACCAAAGTAATTTGGGCCAAGCCATCGACAATCCCACGGGCACTAATGTATCAACCCAGCTCATTTCAAGAATGAATTAGGACTTAGTTAGCCTTTTTTTCTTCAATAATTGAATCGAGCATTCGCTCCCAGCCCAAGAGTTCTGTGTTCTGTGTTACGGAGTGATTCACACGAGGGAGTGGGTACTTGCGCAAAGCTGTGGGCTTCTTGTGGGCAGGGAGGTCTGAATCAACCATGGACTTTAGAGTGCTAGAAAACTGAGAAAATTGAGTGATTCCATAATTGGTTTTTCCATCGCTCAGTGACAGTATCACCCCAAAAGCTTTTTGCGGATAAATGGTTTCTCGAGCGATTCCCACAAGAATTTCTCGAAGGTTGGATTTGTTTTTTGGCAGAATAAATTGCCAGTCTTCTTTGGCTGAGAGTTGGGTGTTCTCAGCTGAAAGGATCGCAACGACTTCTTCTGCGGGACTTTCGATGTTGAAGCTCTCTTTAATTTGTATGCGCTCAAGGGCTTCCCGTAGGGGCTTTCTCGCGAAATCGGGTTGGGACAGGTTGAGCCACTTTTCTTCGAGCTGCTCGGCTTGAAGAAGAAAGTCGAGAAGGCTCTTCGAGTGGCGAGGCATGATCAATTGATGATCCTTGTCCAGTTGATCGTAAAGATCTTTCCAGCTGAAGTCTGTTCCCAATTTTTTATCTTCTAGGAACTTCTTTTGTACATAGACACCCTCTAAATACCAAAAGAAGGGGATCGTATACTGCATTTCTGGGTCAACGGGGTTCCATGTGAAGTCAGAGTGGAGACTTTCGATGAGTTTTCTTTTTTCGGGCGGCAAATCCGTGAAAACATCTCCGAGCCCCGCAAATGTGACCTGATCTGATATAGCAAATATCAGATCATAGCTTTGGGTCGAATCTTTCAGCCGATAGAGAAGGTCCTTAGGACTCTCGGCCTCAATCAAATTGAGTCCGATTTCGTTTTGTCGTTCGATTCGACGCTGGGTCGGCTTGTTAATGAGACCCTTCGGAAGGAGGACGTTGAGACTTTTGCTGTATTGGATGGCAACGGTCTTTTGCGAACGAAATTCTTTTAAACCCCACCAGAGACCGGTGAGGAAAAATACAGGAACTAAGAGAATGATAAGTCTTCGAGCAATATCCACAGCCCCTCGATTTTAACAAGAGAGGCTATTGTGTCATCAAAGGAAAATGCCTAGTTGCATTATTCTTTAATCGTTACTGGGTCGAATTTGACGATGATCTCCGCGCCGGCGGCAGGAATATAGTCTCCTGAGAAGATAATCGCATTCTTGATTTCGTCATAGGACCAGCCATTTTCGCTACTCTTAGGAACTTCAACTCCATCAACGATGATTTCGATGGTGCTCTCTACGGGTACTCGAGACATATAGAATTGAGTTGTCAGGGTAATAATGCTGGCTGAGATCGCCTCAAGGGTGCCAGCAAAGTCGTCACAAAGACTTCCTTTGACCCCCTCAGTAGCATCCACGAGATCGCCCATTCGATAACCAATTTTTCGACCAGGCCAGAGATCTGTGAGTTCAAGGCGGCAATCTTCATCCCAAATACCTATGGCATTAACACTGTAGTTTTGTCGTCCAGGCTCTGAATTTGTGATGCCATCGAGAAAGGATACGTAATCTAAGTGTGAATGGAGCTCTGGGTTTGAGTACTGACCACCCAGAAAGTTAGAGCCGTCGTGAGAGAAATCATCTTCATCGCTGACAATAATTACCGCCAAGAAAGAATCTTCTCGTGGAAAGCCTTCGTTTAAATTGTCTTGGTTTTCGAGGGCAGCTCTCATACTTTGAAAAACCCGTTCATCACCGTTACCACTGATACCTTGGAGGATGTTAGTGATAAAGGTATCGCTCAAGTCGGGAGTGTCTTTGTTAATGATAGTCACACCCGTGTGTTCAGTAAAATCTGTTCCATCGCGAAATCGCGAATAGTCGATGTCAGATTGAAAGTAGTCCAGGTAAGCCTCTGAAGTAGTTACGGCGATGTTGAAGTCAAATCCCTTGGTTTGAAATTGCTCGATAAAGGATTGAAAGTTATCTGCGACATTTTGTTGGGACGTTTCCATGGAGCCTGAATTATCGATAACCCAAAGAATATCGATTTTTCCGCTGACTTCTTTTGCACTTTGCTCAAAGACATCTTGATCGGGTAATAGTGAGTAACTTGTTTCTTTCTCACCACATGCGGTAAGAAAACCTAAACTCAATAAATAAATAAGAGAAACAATAATTGTTCTCATGGCGGGGCCCCCTCTTCCTCGACGTACCACTGGACCTATAATATTTATTTTTCACCGCATACATGCCACAGGAACAATAGAATCAGTGTTCTGATCTTTAGGATAAAAGTCTAGATCAAAAAATCCAAATTTAGCCTAAGTATTTGATTATACTACTGATTACTGGCACACGGCCCAAAGTCGAGCGCCCTAAGTGCCGGAAATTACAGAAAACTCAAAAAAAAAGCATTTTGTAAAAAAAGTTGTGATGAAAAAAGCTTCGTCACTTTCGTGAAGAAATATCTCGAACTTCTCAGGACGACTCAGAAAACTTCGAAAAATTGCAGAAGTTTTGTACAAGCTAATGACAAGCTATTTAAAATAGGGCAATAAAATCCTATGCTTCTCGATCAAATAAATCTCAATCAAATCCGGGTTTTTCAGTCGGTCTATAAAACTCGAAGTATGACCAAGGCTGCTGAAGAGCTTCACCTGACTCAGTCAGGTATTTCACAGCATATTAAAGCGCTAGAAGAAATCCTAGAAGTGCAGCTATTTGATCGAATTAAACAAAAACTTGTTCCGACGACGGCGGGTAAGCACCTCTACGAGAAAAGCGTACAAAACCTCAATCTACTCGAGCAGACATTATTAGAGGTGACTGCTCACGAAAATGAACTTCGAGGTAACATTATTATTGGTGTGCCTGCCGAATTTGGTTTCAACTTGATTGTACCTAAGATTGTTGAGTTTATGAGTCAGTATCCGGAAGTTCGCATTGATTTGCGGGTGGACATGGCGCCAGCCCTCAGCGAAATGATTATTCGCGGAGAACTGGACTTTGCCTTTGTCGATGAGTTTAAGCTCGACGGTCGAATTGCCACGCAAAAAGTCTACGATGAGCGATTGGAGCTATGTTACTCGAAGAAGTACCTCAAAAAGCTGCCCGATGAAAAATCACTCAATAAAAAATTCTTTGAAGGGTTGTCCTATATCTCTTATCAAGAGGATGCTCCTGTCTTGCGAATGTGGTTCCAGCAAGTTCTCAAAATCAGAAAGATCAACCTGAATGTGCGAGCTCGTGTGGCTGATGTGACGGGGATCGCTCAATTCGTTCGAAATGGTATAGGTGTGGGAGTTTTACCTTTCCACAAAGTGAGAAAAATGCGCGAGGCCGGGGACGCTATAGAAATCTTTCCCTACAAGTCTAAGCCCATGTTCAACTCCATTTCCCTTGCCTACCTTGCTGGACGCAGTCAGTCGCCTGCCGTATCTAACTGTCAGAACTGGTTGAGTAGCGAACTCAAGTCCCTTCGGCTTTCTTCAGAAGACTGAAGCTTGCCAGATAACTTTTTAAAAACTAGTTTTTATATAAAGAATTGGGAGTCCACTATGGGTTATATCAGCTTAGTTTCTATTCTATTACTTTTAATCTCTGCCTGTTCTACGGCTCCTTCCTACAAGGAAGAAACCCTCAAAGCTCTGGGGCAAATTGAGGTCAACCAGAGTCAATCTCTCACTGAACTCACCCGACTCTGCGGGTTGGGAAATCGAGCGGCCTGTGCCCTCAGTAATTCAGATTATGAAATGCCTAGTGCTGAATTTGCTGTTGTTCAGGGGGCAACAACTGAAACCCAAACCCAAGTGAGCCTACTTGCGAAAAACACTGAAAAATTACAGTTTTTTCTAGTGAATCGTGGAAATGGGGAATTGGCGAAGCTAAGTCGCTCAGAAGTAAAAACGTGGCCAAAAAGTCCCTGGCAGGTTCATCGCTTGGTATTTTCAGACTTGGTCGTCGGCCATGAGTATGCTTTAGCCATTATCGACCATGAATCCCGTTTAAGGGACCTTCGATTATTAAAAGCCTTTGATCCCAAGAAAAATACAAGCGAAATTTTTGTTGCAAGTTGCATGGATGATAATTTTAAGAAAGTCCAAAGCGAAATGTGGACTCAAGTTGAAGAGGATCTCAATGCTGGAAAATTTGAAGTTGCCTTTCTCATTGGAGACAATGTTTACGCTGATAAAGGGGTTAATATAATCCCAGGGCCTGCTACCGCTGATCAAGTGTGGCGTAGGTACGCTGAAACCTTAAATCGCCTTAAATTCTATAAGTTTCGAAAATTGGTACCGAGTTTTTTTACTTGGGACGACCACGATTATGGATGGAATAATGGTGACTCCAGTTACGCCTATAGAAATGAGGCGCAAAAAATATTTAAGAGTTTTTGGCCGGTTAGCGAGATGCCAGGCTTTTATAAAGCCGGCCCAGGTGTCTCGAGTTTCGTTGGCTTTGCCGGTCAAAACTTCTTCTTTCTGGATGATCGAAGTTTCAGAAGTGCCAACAACCAAAGCAGCGGCTCTCAAGAGCACTTTGGAGAAGAACAACTCGACTGGCTTTTTAAAGAAATAAAGAGATCTCCGAGACCCACGTGGCTAATTAGCGGTGATCAGTTTTTCGGAGCCTACCACCCTTTTGAGTCGTTTGAGGGGAATCACCCAAAAGCGTTTTCGGAATTTAAAAAGAAGATAAAAAGGCTCAAAGTCCCAGTGATTTTTGTATCAGGAGACCGCCACCTGACCGAAGTAATGAAGATTGATAAGAAAGAGGTTGGCTATCAAACCTATGAACTTACTTCGAGTGGTATGCACGCAAAGGTTTATCCTGGATCTTTTCAAAGAGATCCCAATCCAAGACAGTTAGTGGGTAAAGATGGAACTTTCAACTATATGTATATCAGTAGCAAAACCTTGAATTCAAAAAGTATAGATTTCAAAGTTAAGTCCTGGGGGCCAAAAACAGGCGAAAACCCACTTATCTTTGAAAAAGAATTGCGAGTAAAAAAGTAATGCAAATAACTGGTCTGATCAATGGTGAAGAAATTCGCCATAGTACTTCAAAAAATCTTAGAAACTTTTCTTCGAAAGAAGAATCTCTTGAAGTTTTCTTTTCTGAGCTTGGAGATTTAGTTGCTGCAGTACAGGCGACTCATAAGGCAAAACGATCCTGGGCAGCCCAAAGTTTTGAAAAAAGAAAACAAAAGATTTTGAGCTTTCAGACGGCTTTATTTGAAACCTTTGAATCTATAAAACAAGCAGAACTCGCTCAGTCGGGACAAGGTGAGCCTTTCATCGACAGTCATCTGGTTGGAGCCAAAAGAGAATTTGAGCACTTTTTTAAAGAAATCGAAGGGATCGAGAACTATCAGGGAACTCCTACTGGGATATTGGGTGTCATTAGTGACTATGAGAACTGCGCGTTCTGGGCACTCCATAAAGTATTGATAGGTTTATTAGCTGGTAATGGCGTGTTTGTATTAGGTGATGGTGATCAAAATTTGAGCCTATCGATTCTTATTCGAGAACTGTTTAAGTTTGATGAGAGTTTTAAAGGCTTAGTTCACCTTTTAATAAGTGAGAGTCGTGAGTTGCGCGATTTTGTGGTTCGGCATCCTGCCGTGACTTCGCTAGTGGTTAAGACACCTCTTTCCGAGGTCAAACACTTCAAAAGTATTTTATCGGACAGTTTTAAGAAAGTGAGTTTCGAAACCGACGGCCGTGGTGTTGCCTTGGTTCTCGACGATATTACCGAAGGTCATTGCGACCTGTTGGCTGAAGGAATACTAAATTTTGAATTTTACTCTCGAACACGGCCCAGTCGGATTTTTGTAGTCGAAAAAATAATTGATCAATTTGAAGATTGGCTAAAAACATCTCTTCTGAAGAAATCACAACAAATGAATATGAGTCATTCTGGCCGGGAAGAATTATTTTTAGGGGCTTGGCAAAAAAGTCTAAAAGAAGAAGGACGTGAATTACTCGCGCCCGAAAAGTTTTCTGATCACAAAGGCCTTTCATTTGGACCGGCAATTATTCACGAGCTACCGAATTGTGCTGAAATTCAACAAGAGGCTGTTGTTGGCCCCTATGTGAGTTTATCTCGGGTTAAGTACCCTGCCGAAGCCGTCAAATTTGCAAATACGACGGGATTAGGTAGTTTTGGTTCTATCTGGACGCAAAGTGAAGATCGATTTAGAAAACTTTCCAATGGCCTGCAAGTGCCATTTATTAAACATAATAATTGGCGTGCGATACGTTTACGCCAGGAGCTCTTTAGTTTCAAAACCTCTTTTTGGTCCAATGGATCATCGGTTTTAGATCTATGTAGCTTTGCAAAGTACGGGGCAAGTTTTAAGGGAGTAGATCATGTTCAATCGTCTTAATAAATTGGTATTACTAATTTTAGTTTTGTTTTCAATTTCTTGCGGCAAGGAAAAAGCAAGGTCTCCGATCGAGGGCACTAAAAATGGTTGGCGAAATAATCAGCCTGTTCGATTCTCTAAAGCTGGCAGCCAAGATAGCATTGAAAATCGAGTGAGTTTTCGTTTAAGGGAGAACTTTGCACTCTCGACTCTTCCAATATTATTGACGAATAATGGAGAAATCACACTTGAATCTCTAGAAACTAAGCACGATGACTGTGCTGTTGACCCCATAATAGAGATGAATCTTGTGAGTGTCATTGGCGACAAGATTCAAAAAAGGCAGTTATTGGTTCCCGGCGGAATTGTTGCATTCAAGCTTATGGATAAAGCTGAATATGGGATTCAATTCTTTATTTTTAACGAAGGCGCCTGTGGAGAAGTCGAGCTGGAGTACAGTTTGCGGTTCACAGAAGGCAATTGATTAAAACCTTAGCAGAAAATCAAGCTTTTAATTTGATTTGTCTTTTTTAGAGATTTTGTTAGGTAAATTTCTCGATATCTCAAAAGTCCTTTGTCAGAAGAATCAATTCGACCGATAATTAACTATCATGAATTGTTTTGTTTTTCCGCTACCGAATGCTGTCTTTTTTCCGAATACGACGAAGCCTCTCAATATTTTTGAGCCAAGGTATATTCAAATGGTTAAAGACTCCCTAGCCACAAAGACACCGATCGCCTTGGCTTTTGCCGACAGTATGATTGAAGATCAAATTGAACCGGGTCAGCCCTTATACTTCTGTAAGCCCGTTGCGGGTATTGGTTATCCCCATGTCATTGAAGAGCGGCCCGATGGCTCCATGGTTATTTTACTGGATGGGCAGGGCAAGGTTATTCTAGAAGACGTTCAGGCGAGTGAAAAACCATACATCGTTTGTAAGGCTCGTGCTGTCGATGAAAAATCAGACATCGCTGAAGCTTCAGAGCCAGCTTTAAAAAATCTAACTAAAATTCTTTTTCAATGGATCGAAAAGAACGTTGGAAATAAAGAACAGCGAAGTAAGTTTACGGAGAGTATTAAGAAGCCCGAAGAAATTGTTGGTTTTTTTGGTTCTTTTTTAGTGGCTGACTCCGATATCCAGCAACTTCTTCTCGAAATCGATGACATCAATGAAAAGTTGAAAGTTATGAATACCCTTATACAATCTGGCCAGGTCATTCATTAAATAATCTCAGTGCCAATTTGGAACTACTTGAAATCATTAGAAAATATGACACAATGGGGCGGCGCGAGTCAGCATTTTTCCGTCTCTATCAAGGACTCTGGCCTCTCATTTTCTCGTGACGTCGGCATGTTCGGTGCAATAGGACTTAATCACAATTACAAGTAAAGCTCGGGCTGGGAATTTAAGGCATGAGAAGTATTGGGTAGCTTTGGCAAAAAGCGAAAGGCGGTCTGGGGAGACCGCCTTTAATTTTCTCACTTAGATGGGAATCTTCACGTCGATACCATCATTTTTACCGCCAGAACCATCATTTGGGTCCGTTGGAGCCGGAACGGGGCGCGGTTCGTTCCTCGGAGGTCGTGTTTGACAGTTATTCCGAGTCGATCCTAATAGAGTCATTTCAGCTATTCCACCGGGTTTTATATAAGCCTGGTCAACACAACTCTCCCAGTAGTTGTATTGCACGCTATAGTGAGGAAAAAGAGAAACACTATAAAAATCTAGCTGAAAGGTCGGAGACCCACTTACAGTTCGAAAACTTCCAAGGGTATCTTTGCCCGGTCTTAGGCTATTGAAGTTAGGAGAAGGAAAGATACAAGAACGACCGCGGCCTTGGAAGTACTTATCAGCGAGACCTTCTAGTTGACTGACTTTGTTGGTTCCTTCGAGCTGGAGAATTTGAAAGCCTGGCTGCATATCAAACAAGATGATTCGGTTGGCGTAGCCTGGTAAAAATCGAGCGGTTACAAACTCACGTCCACAGTCTTGGTATAGGTGGTCTTGGGCGAATCGAGCTTTGAATGTGGCTTTTTTCGCATTAACGTCCCAGTGGATCCACAGGAGTTGACGATCA
>JAUHWN010000153.1 GCA_030424665.1 Bdellovibrionia bacterium
GAAAATGATTGTGTGAAAGCTTAGGTGACTCAGGTGTTGTAGACATTCTCTTTTCCAGAACGAAGATCTTTCAAAACCTCGATGGCATTGGAAAGAGAAATTCTCTTTCGAAGAAGTAAAATTTCTTCGAGGCGCTTTTGAACAATTGGAATTTCTTTTTCTTTGGCACCAGCCCCTAATGTCAAATTCTTAATATGAAGCTTCATGTGACCTTCGATAATACCCACCGTAGTAAGAGCCCGCAAAGCACCTAGATTTTGCACAAGACCTACGCATGCGCAGATCCGCGATAAATCTTCGGCACTTTCAATCTCCAGCATTTCTAAGGACAATTGTGCCGTTGGGTGAAGACGAGTAACTCCGCCAACAGTTCCGACCACAATTGGAGCTTCTAATATTCCCACAAGAGTTTCTGTCTCGCTATCATATCTCCAGCGAGTAATGCTTCTGTACTGCCCATCTCTGGCGGCAAATGCGTGCATTCCCGCTTCAACAGCTCTCCAGTCATTACCCGTGGCAATTAAAATGGGATCGATCCCATTGAGGACGCCTTTGTTATTTGTCGCCGCACGATAAGGATCTTCTTCGGCAAATATAGAAGCTTCCTGGATCTTCATTCCTATTTCAGGATCAACTTTCATCTCGACTTTAGCGCGAGTGAGTTTAGTGTCGACCAAGTTTGAGAGAATACACATCGTGACAGTTTCACCCGTTAGACCTTGTATTGGCTCTTTTAAAAATTCACAAACTTGATTCATGATATTTGCACCCATGGCATCACAAGGATCGGCGAGAACATGAATAACCGCCATGGTTTTTCCATCCGTTCTTTCAATCTTTCTCACTTCAATGGACTTTACTCCACCGCCACGTTCGACAAGACCCTTTGCGACCACTTCGTTGACTTGCTCGATGAATTTAGCAGAGGCTTCTTCGATCTGCATCTTAAAGCGGTCAAAGTCCTTCACTTCAGCCAATTGGATTTGTCCTATGATCAAGCGACCCAAGATCTCAGTAGTTATCTTGCCACTTTCTCGAATCCACCGTGCTGTTTTACTAGCAGCCGCAATAATAGAAGTCTCTTCAACGGCCATCGGAATAACGCGATCAATTCCATCAATATTAAAATTGGTAGCTACACCCATTGGTAATTGAAAGTAGCCAATTACATTCTCAACAAACTTCTCGGCCAAACCCAAATCTTGGATGCCGCCCGCTCTTAAAAAGTCGGCGTCTTGAGATTTTAGCGCACCCATCTCGACGAGTCGCTGGTAGCGTTCATCACGACTGAGCTTGGAAAACCCTTTGAAAAATTCTTTTAGGTCTTTTGAAATTGCCATTTATTTAACTCCTGCAACTGCTCGTTATGAGCAGAACCCGTACAGAACAGCGCCATTCTATACTCATATTCTAGGATTTCCATACAATTGTTCAGCGATTGAGATCCCTCGACAGCAGCTGCGATGATCGGCTTCGCCAGCCCAACCATTTTTGCCCCCACAGCTACACATTTGGCTGCATCTAATCCAGAACGGATGCCCCCAGATGCCCAAACTTCATAATCTGTCTTAATAGTACGTGCTGCTTGCAGAGAATCAAGTGTTGAAATGCCCCAATCCTTAAAACTCTCAGCGGCGCGATACAACTTTTCGTCCGGTTGTGAACGATGCCCTTCAATTCGACCCCAATGGGTACCACCAAGGCCAGCAACATCAACAGCATAAAGCCCAAGACCATTGAGGCGATCTAGACTTTTCGCTGAGAAACCACAACCAGTCTCTTTAATTATAACAGGAACCGATAACTCCTTACAAATTTTCTCAATAGCTTTTATACCATTTTTAAATTGCGGAGTTCCTTCGGGCTGCAAACATTCTTGAAGAGCGTTTAAATGCACAAAGAGTGCAGAGGCTTGTAAATTATCGACCAACCTTTGTATCTCACTCGTCTCAGTATAAATAAGTTGGCTGAGCCCTATATTTCCTAAAAGTTTTACTTCGGGAAAACTTTTACGTATTTTACTCCACTCCGCTGCGGCTTCTGTGTCCCCCAACTCTCGCCTCTGGGAACCCACTCCCATCAACCAACCTCGGCTCGAACAAACTTCTGCCATAGTGTGATTCAAATCAAAGGAGCCTTTATGACCAGCCGTCATTGAACTCACAAAAAGTGGGGTCGGAGAGGTCGTATTTAAAACTTCAACTTGAGAGTTCACCTCATCAAAGTTCATTTCAGGTAGAGCTTCGTGAATAAGTTCAATTTGCTCGAGTCCACTCATGCCAGTGGTTTGGGTACGAGAATCCAGTGAAAGCGAAATATGATCTCGCTTCCTTTGTTCAAAATCCTCGGTCTTTTCTCTGTGCTGAGTGTTTCCCATTAAAAATTCGTCCATTATAAAAAAAGGAAGCTCGAAGGCTTCCTTTTGTTTATCCCTGAGCTGGAATAACTTTTTGAACGAGCTGGGTAAATCCCTTGGCATCGAAAACAGCCATATCGGCTAAGACCTTGCGATCCAGCTCAATATTGTTTTCGCTCAAGGCGTGCATCAGGCGAGAGTAACTCGTTCCATTCATTCGAGCAGCTGCATTGATTCTCTGAATCCAAAGCTGACGGAACTGTCTCTTTCTCTGCTTGCGATCTCTATATTGAAAATTAAGAGCTCGGTCATTTCTTTCTACCGCAGTGATATAGCAACGGCTTCCAGATGAGTAATAACCACTGGCTCTTTCTAAAACCTTTTTTCTTCTTCTTCTTGCTTTAAAGCCTCTTTTTACGCGCATCTTTCAACTCCTCCAATTACAGACAAAGCATCTTTTTAACGTTGTTCATGTCAGCATCATCGATGTGTTGCTTAGCACGAAGCTTACGTTTGCGGTTGCTGGACTTGTTAGAAAGAATGTGGCGAAGACCTTTTTGCTTGTACTTGATCTTGCCGCTGGACTTTACTTTGAAGCGTTTTTTCGCTCCTGAGTGCGTCTTTTGTTTCACTGTTTTTCTCCTTCCCATGCAGGTGGCAGCTTGAGCTACTCTTTCGACCTCACATAGTGCTTTTAGCGAATGCCTTTTATAACGACATCCGGCCCTGTGCGCAAGGAGAATCTCCAGTTCTGGAGGGCTTTTACGAGTGTAAGCTTTACAGAGAAGCCTGACTATTTTGAGCGAAATTGGAGGCGTATTTCTGCAACTTTTTGTGGATTTCTCATCATCTTGCACTTAAACTTTGGTACTATTCTTGAATCATTGCGTCATCATGATGTTTCTCAGGCTGTTTATTTGGATCCTACTTGTTCTCTCCTTTCATGTCTCTAGCTTTGCGCGGATACATTGGTGTGAGAACGAATTCATGAGTGAGGACTACCGTTTAGCGCGGCCCCAATTTGGAAATATGAGGTACCCAATAAAGGCCCGAATCTGGAATCATCCCGAGCGAATCAAAGCTCTGGAGAACCAACTCACTCCAGTCAATTTAGTGGGAAATGGCGACCCTCAATATCGGGCCCAAGTGATCGCCGAATACTCAAGTGTTCCCGGCAGACTGAGATTTGTAGACCTTCCCGCTCATTTCTCTGTGGACACCTATGATGTCAGAGTCCCATTCAAAAAAAATCGCCACTCGGAGGTCGAATACGTCGATGTTCGAGTGACCTTGCCCCAGAATGTTGATCCCAACGAAAAGCTTCCCGTTGTTCTCAATCTACCAACCCTCCAAGGTTGGCTCGATATATTTGACGGTCGCTTAGGAATTCAACTGGCAAGACAGGGCTTCATGTTAGTTTCCCCGATTCTCGTCGACCTCGAAGTCATCATTGATCCGGTAACTGGTTATCCTCCTGCAAGAGACTTTGATCGAATTTCACGGATCGAAATGTTGCGAGCTCGTACCATTATTAATTACCTAGAAACACTTCCCAACGCCGATGCGGATCGAATTGGGCTCATTGGCTTTAGTAGAGGCTCCATTGCAGGAGCACTTCTTTTGGGCTTAGAACCAGAAAGAATAAAAGCCGCATTTTTTGGCGGAGGAGGCATGGGCATTGCCGAAATTTTGGCTGAATCCCGCGCTGAACATGGAATTTTGCAGAGAAATCTCTACATCGACTCGCGACCTGATGACACCATTAGAAATGCTTCGGACTTTCAATACTTTCTACATAATAGCCTTCGCTATGAACCCCTTCTTTGGGCCCACCGAGTTCATACAGACCGAGTCAAGATGATGATTATTGAAAACGATGCCAGCGTACCGACGGGTAATCAGTACCTCATGTGGGAAGCTCTTGGTCGACCAGATCACTTTGTCGAAAAAGACGGTCACGTTAAAGATATTATGGAGCAGGTTTACGGTGGCCTAATGCCATTTAACGGTCGCGGTGGAATCAACTATATCAATTTCTTTAAAGAAAAATTGGGTGAAGACAAATAGCTACTGGCTCCAAAGGTCAGTTCTTAGTTCAAATCAGTTATCAACATCATTAGATCAATTCAGATTTTTTTCCACTAGTTCTCTAAGTCATTGACGACATTAACCATGTTTTTGTCTTGATCAATGGTCCACACGTCAAGCGTAGGATCGTCGTCGATATTAGAAAAGGCAATGGCCTTGAAGCCTTCTTTTGAAGCCGTGCACTCAGGACAATGCTTTTGCGCAACTTCCTGGAAGGATATATTTGCAACGCGATCCGAGTAGGTAAAGGGCGCCTTTCCCGACTGAACGAGAGCGTCAGTATCTTTTAGGGCCGGATTAAACTCCTGACCGAATTGGGGCTCGATGGACTCACTAGGGTTGGTAAAACCTACTTTGGCATCGATCTCCCCTTCTGGAAAGAAGCCGATGGTCGCAAGGTCCGTCGAATAAAAATTATACTCAGCGTGGGTTGCCAAATTAGCCGTGTACATACTACTCAGCATTATTTTAGACATTTGCTGCCTGGCCTTGGACTGAAACTTAGTCATGGATTGCTGTAAGAAATATCCAGCGACTCCTGCAATAATAATCAAAACAGCAAATACAATCCCAATAATCTTAAGAACTTTCATGGCGACCTCCAAAATGAATGTATTCAGTTTACTGGGAAGGAATGATTAGACAAAGTCTGTTGAGATTTCTGGACCAAAAAAAAGCTCCCAAAAATGGGAGCTTTAGAAAAAACACTTAATTAAAAATCAACGTCCTACTCAGATGCCGGTTTTTCTTCGGCCATAGCTTTCTCAGAAGCTTTTACAGTCTCTTTATAGGTTTTGATTTTTGCAGCATCGGGACTGAGTAAAACAAAGAGCTGGCGTCCTTCAAGTTTTGGCTTCGCTTCAACACTTGAAACATCCTCAAGTTGAGCCGTTACTTTATTGAGAAGCTCTAAACCGACTTCTTGGTGGGCCATTTCTCGTCCCCAAAAGCGAAGGTTTACTTTAACTTTATCACCATCGAGTAGAAAACGACGAGCATGCTTCAGTTTTACATTGAGATCGTGATCATCCGTTCGCGGTCGGAGCTGAATTTCTTTGATCGTAATCACAGTTTGCTTTTTTCGAGCAGCTGCTTCTTTCTTTTTATTTTCATATTTCCACTTACCGTAATCCATAATTCGGCAGGTCGGCGGTTTTGCAGTGGGAGCGATCTCAATTAAGTCGAGACCTTTTTCTTGGGCAATTGAAAGTGCTTTCTGAGGAGGAAACACTCCTAGCATTTGGCCTTCTTCGTCGATCACTCGAACTTCTTTAGCCTCAATGTCCTCATTAACTCTGTATTTGTCTTTTTGTGGACGCTTTCCTTTTAAGCCGCCCCCTCGACGAAATTTTCTAATAATTTTCCTCCTGGTTACTTTCATCTTGCACAATCAATGGACTTTCTAAATTAAAGTCATTGATATCTTTCTCAAGAATATCAAAAAACTCTTCCTGAGACATATTTTGAACAGTTTGACCATTCCTTAATCGTATGGAAACCGTCTTTGCTTCTTTTTCTTTATCCCCGATTGTAATCATATAAGGGATCTTCATCAGCTGGGCCTCACGAATTTTGTAGCCGAGCTTTTCGCTTCGGGCATCAAAGTGGGCTCGGATATTTCTCTTTTTTAATTCCGCTACGAGTTCATCGCAGTAATCCGCTTGATTATCAGTGACGTTCATCACGACAACTTGATCTGGGTGGAGCCACGTTGGAAATCGCCCCGCACAGTGCTCAATATAAATTCCTATAAAGCGCTCAAGGGTTCCGAGCACAGCCCTGTGGAGCATCACTGGAGTATGTTCCGAGTTGTCTTCGCCGATATATTTAAGGCCAAAATTCTTCGGCATATTAAAGTCAACTTGCATCGTTCCGAGTTGCCAACTTCTTTTAATGGCATCGACAAAGTGGATTTCTATTTTAGGTCCATAGAAAGCCCCATCGCCTTCGGCTATTTCAAAAGGCAAATTCATAACATCGAGGGCTTTAGCTAAACTCTTTTCAGCGCGATCCCAAACTTCGTCAGAACCCATGCGCTTTTCAGGGCGCGTGGCCAAGCGAACTTTAAAGTTTGGCATTCCCAAAGTATTGTAAATCTCTTTGAGCATACTCATAAAAGATTCAATTTCGGACTGCATTTGCTCTTCAGTGCAGAAAATATGGGCGTCATCTTGAGCCATGGATCTTACGCGAGTAATTCCGTGCAATGATCCACTGGTTTCAAAGCGATGAAGCCTTCCAAAATCAGCAATTCGATAGGGAAGCTCACGGTATGAATGTCGCTCAGAAGCAAACATCAAACAGTGGCCTGGGCAGTTCATGGGCTTGACGGCACTGACGCGCTTTTCATCGACTTCAGTGAAATACATATTTTCACTAAAATTATCCCAGTGACCAGAGGTCTTGTACAACTCCACATCAAAGATTTGTGGAGTAATCACTTCTTGATAGCCATATTTATTATAAAGCTCGCGAATATATTGCGTCAGCTGATTATAGACGACCGTTCCTTTGGGAGTAAAAAAAGGCGACCCTGGAGTCCACTCGTGGAACATGAATAGCCCAAGTTCTTTACCCACCTTTCTGTGGTCTCTTTTTTTAGCCTCTTCAAGATTGTGAAGGTACTGCTTTAATTCTTTTTTATCGTTAAAAGCCGTAGCATAAATACGCTGAAGCTGGGGATTATTGGAGTCCCCTCGCCAGTAAGCACCTGCTGTACTTAAAACTTTAAAGCTCTTGATCTGGCCCATGTTCTGAACATGAGGACCGCGACAAAGATCAAACCAATGTTCGCCTTGCTTGTAAATACCAACTTCATCTTCACCAAGGTCTTCGATAATTTCGACCTTGAAACGCTCTCCCATCTTCTTAAAAGTCTCAATGGCTTTTTCTTTAGGCCAAATTTCTCTGGTCACCTCGTCTTTGCGTTTCGCGATCTCTTTCATTTTAGATTCGACTTTTTCAAGATCTTCGGGTGTGAAGGCTCTTGGCGAATCAAAATCATAGAAAAAACCATTGTCGATGACCGGACCAATCGTGACCTTAACATCGGGCCAAATTTCTTGAACCGCCTGAGCCATAAGGTGAGCCGCCGAATGGCGAATCACTTCGAGTGAGTCTTCATCTTTGGGCGTAATAATTTGAATCTGATCATTGTCGTTAAGGACAGTGCGCAGATCTTTAATATCTTTATCGTCGTTAACACGAGCCCCTAAGGTATTTTTAGCTAACCCCGGACCAATGCTTTCTGCGACCTCTAGGACAGTGGGATTGTGGTCGAACTCTTTAACTGATTGATCAGGTAATCTAATTGAAATTTTTGACATTAGAAGGTGGTCGCGATTGAAGTCTCAATCGTCGTCGATGCTAAAGTTGAAATGATTTCGTGATGCCACTGTTTCATCTTATTTGAAATCTCCAAAAATTATCTGTGTTAATGAACACATACATAAGTATACAACAAAATTTAATATAGCTAAATAACTAAAATTTCAATGGGACCCTGCCATTTTTGTCCCCTATTTTAGATTTTTTATAGTTTCTTTCGGGTCGGTGCCCGATCAGGGCCGGGTGGTAATGGACTCTCAATTGCTCAACTAGAATCTAGACATTTCAAACACTTGGGGGGCCTCGTGCATAGAATTCTTTCTATCTTACTGTTTATATTAACAAATTTACTAATTTTCAGCTCATCAGCAGAGGCCATTGTCGGCCAAGGGCTCTATGAATACTTTACCGGCAAAGCGAGCAAGTGCATCACAGCCGATTTCGACAAAGAAGACCGAACGGTCAACCAGCACTTCGAAATCATCAATGATTATGTTGCAAGAGAAAAGTTCTGTAAGGCGGCTCTTCAGTCAATTGCACTCAGCGAGCAACATCCCAGTAATCAAAGAGTCCGACAGTTTCCAGAGAGAACCATTGAGCTTCTCATTCAAGGCGAGCACTGGACTCCTGCCATTGTGGAAGTTCACAATTATTTCATTAAACACCCTGAGGGAGTCGATGCTTTCAAGGCTCAAAAAATGTACTTCCTACTTACGGTCGCCTACGGTGGCGCTCAACCTGAATACCGCAATGACCAAACATTGACCATGGAAGGGATAGAGGCATACCAGGGGTTTCTCGATTATTTTCCAGACAGCCCTTACCGCAATCAAGTGCAAACTTTCTTAAGCATCGCCCTCGACAAAAAATCTCGATACGAGGCCATCGAAGTCGGTGGTTACTACTTAAAACAAGGTTTGCAGCGAAGAAAAGAGCGGGGTCGGTATATGGCAGCTGCCTACAATCGCATAAAGTCGGTTTTCGTAATTCGCGATTTTGAAGGTAGCCCAGTAGAGGGACAAGCTTTTGGCATGCTCTATCAAGCTTTAGAAGGGATTGAGTTTCCAATCAAAAAGAAGTCAATTGATGAGCCATTAAGATGTGTCAGCGAAGACGAACCACGAATGATCGTAGGTGGTCTCAAGAAGTTCATCGAAACCAAAACGGATTCGATAAAAATTCTCAACCACAAAGGACGACAAATCAAAGGAAACCCTTCGACGATGCTCTCTGTAATGTATGATCGCCTCGCACAAAATGAACTCTGCGTGGGCAAAAAAGGTCTCGAAGATATTCCATACTACAAAAGTATTCTTGGTCGGGAATTTGACGATGTTAAAAAAGTAATATTTTTAAACGCAGCATATGATCGCTTTAGAAATGTCTTCTTTATAAAAGAGTTTCAAAACAGTAGTGCCGCTCCCGAAGCTCTTGCACAAATCACTCGAATCGCTGCCGCCCTCACCCGCCTTTCGGAATCAACTGAGGTGAGATATGAATGGAGCGACAAAGTTGAACAGGGACTGCAGACTCTTCGCAAGGAGTTTCCGCAAAGTCCGTGGCGTCAACAAGCTCGGAGTTGGGCAAAAAATCCAGGCTTATAATTGTTTTGGTTATCGGAATTTTTCAGTTGCCTTAGAATGTCGTATTTTACACTAAATACGACATTTTAAGACATTTGCATCATTTTGATTGCCTACATATTTTGAAGCCCATCAACATATAGACACTCGCAGAATGAGAGGCTAGAAATGCGTCTCAAATCGATATAAAAGGGCACCATAAGCCCCTATTTTCTCACAGTTTTTGCGATAATTAATTATGGCACGATACTGGGTGGGAAAGGGCTTAAGGCTTTCTTATATTTTATCACTTCTATTCTATTTGCAGCTGATTGTTTTACCGGTCACTGCAGACGAGGAATATTATTCTGGCGGAGCCGAAGAGGTCGCCCCACCTCCTGCTGCCGATCCCGAAGTCGTTTGTCGCAATTACCTCGTCAATGTTAGAAATGATATGCTCACTCAGCTCGCCGCTGAAAGGGACCGACTCAACGGGATTGCGACATGTCTTTCTAGCCCTGTTGACGAGTCTGGAACTTGCGCCACTCAAACTGCTGGAGTTCTTGAAACTCTAGATCAATATCGCGACTATGAAGCTAATCGATTTTTAAGCACGGTAGGTTATGATGAATACCGTGGAGACGCCGCGGCTCTTCTTAGAACTAACGCTGATTTTGGAGTTGAAAACACTAATACGGCACTCATGGGTGGATTTGCTCCTATGACCCATATGAACCCCCGATTTCAAGGTGGATTCATTGGTGACCACGTTCAACGATTT
>JAUHWN010000154.1 GCA_030424665.1 Bdellovibrionia bacterium
ACAAAGTTTGACGACCCTTTCAGGGATTCAGCCGGGTTTGGCCTGCGAATTATCATCCCTGGTGTTGGTACAATTAGCGCCGAGTACGGATTTAAACTCGATCGCTACCAAGACTTTTCAATACCAGGAAATCCTCTCAATGAAAACGAGGGCTCATTCCACTTTTCATTCTCGACATTTTAATCTCCCAATCCTTGGAGGCTTCTAAGAGTCTCTTTCAGTACAATTTACAAGGTCTTTGCCGCTGGCTGTCCTTAATCGAACTTATGCCACCGATAAGTGATTTCTCGCGGCAAAAAGCCCTTCAATTCTAGACAGTTAAAAGGCTCATTTTTTTCGAGTCGAAGCCAACTCTGGCATATTTATTGGAATACCTAAAGAAGCTTGCCCGGAGATGGAAGGAGTCCCAAATGCAAATCACTATTTTAGAAATACTTGGCCAAATCGTAATTGCCACGGCAATTAGTCTTCACCTCGTTTCAATCTTTCTCGGATAGACATTTCTAATAAACAAATTTAAGTTAACTTCTTCATGCGAGCGCCATAAAACCCATCAAAAGAATCTCTCGGATCCATAAAGACTTCCTCAATCAATTCAAAAGTACTCATAGACTCTAAAAACTTTTTCACTTGCTCTGAGTTTTCAGAAGGGAAGATCGAACAGGTCGCATAAACCATCTCTCCTCCAGGCTTCAACATCGAACTATAATCCCCTAAAATGTCACTTTGTAATTGAATTAAACGATCAACCTCTTCTTGATTGAGCTTCCACTTGGTATCGGGATTTCTTCTCAGAACCCCAGAACCACTACAAGGAACATCTAAAAGTAATCGATCCGCTTGGCCCTTGAGTCTCTTAATGACCTTACTCGAGGTGATCGGACGGATCTCTAGAATATCAACTCCTGCTCGTTTTCGCCGCTTCTTTAATTCCTCTAGTTTTCTTTCGTGGACATCCAATGAAAGAATTTTGCCTTTGTTCTGCATTAAAGCGGCTAAATGGAGAGACTTTCCTCCTGCCCCGGCACAGGCATCGACCACTTTTTCACCGGGTTGAGGATTTAAAAGGTAGGAAACCTTCTGACTTGAAATATCCTGAACCTCAAAGAATCCCCTCTTGAAAGCTTCTGAGACAAAAAGGTTTTTTCTTTTCAAAAGCTTTATGCCGGTGGGAACCTCTTCTACGGCCTCGACCTCAAATCCTTCTTTTCGCAATTGTTTGAGCAACTCTTCCCGCGATATTTTGAGTTCATTAGTGCGTAAGTAAATTTGCGCCTGGTGATTGAGGCTTGATAGTAAGCTGTCCCAATCATTTCTCCATTGGCTATACCCATAGTTATCAAACCAGTCCGTAACAGATTCCCTTAAAACTCGCTCTTCTTGTAAATGCTTTTTTCTCTTTTCTAACTCAGAGGCATTCAAATGAGAAAGACGCTTGGGTAAGTCACTAACAACACCCTTATTCCAGACGTACATGAGAACGAGATTAACCAAGTCCTCACGGTCAAAATCCTTGTTTTCGAATTTTTTTGCATCGAGGAGGTACCAAAGGCCACGCCAGTTTCGAACGCAGTCATAAAAAGTTTCTGCAACAAAACGGCGGTCCCGCGCTCCCCATTTTTTGTGCTGCTTGAATTGTCTCTCGAGAACCTTGTCGGCGTAATAACCTTCTCCGAAGCAATGCTCAAGCGACTCTGCGACTGAATTAATGAGGTGATCATGAATTTTCAAAACTGAAACACAGCTCCCAAAGAAACAAAGGAACCATCTGAATGCTGACCATCACTTAGAACGAGAAGTGAGTTCTTAAGGCCAGATTCAATAAAAACACCTGAGTTTTCGTAAAGATTAAAAAATCGCAAACCAATCAATAATTGGTAGTCGAAAGCAATGGCCGACTCTCCCGGCAATTGTTTTAGAAAAACCGAAGGCCCGGCAGCGACTCCGAAGTAGAGAGGAAATCCGCTCTTCGCGTCTGGTAAAAATATGGCGGGAAGAAATGCGAGTTTGTTAACACGTTGACCATCAGGCTTGTAATTCATCCAGTCCACGCGAACCGAAAGATCCGTCGACCACATCCAATCTCCGATTCGATAGGTAAAGCCCAATTGATAGGAGCCGACATCAGATTCAGCATCGGGACCCCAGTGGTAGGCGCGATCAGAAAAAAAGTGCCCAACATGGACGGCCAGAAATCGATCTCCACTGGCAGAGCCAGAGCTCTCAGGTCGAGCTTCGCCCTTGGGTTTCTGCCCGATATATTTGCGCGCCGCTTCTCTGCCCACTTCTTCCGCCTGACTGAACAAGGGGAAAAACAACACAATGAGGCTGAGAACAATCCGAAAATGACGGTTCATATCATTACTCCTACTGAAGACTACAATACTCTCTTTTCACCCTAAGAGTCAAAAAACAAGCTTCTTGACCCTTTTCATAGCACTGCCTAGAGTAGCCCCCACCAGGAGGCAAATGCGTGAAATGCCCATTTTGCAATCATAACGAAGACCGGGTTCTAGATACCCGGGTTCAAAAGCAAGGTGAAGTCATTCGTAGAAGGCGTGAATGTTATTCCTGTAAGCGCCGATTTTCCACAATAGAAATTGTTCAAAGGGTTTTCCCTCTAGTCGTTAAAAAAGACGGTCGACGGGAGGACTTTTCTAAAGAAAAGCTATTCAAAGGTGTCCAAGCAGCTTGCCAAAAGCGTCCTGTCAGCATCGCGCAGATGGAACACATCGTAGATAAAATTGGTCACTGGGTTCTCGATCAAGGCGAAAAAGAAATCAAGGCCGAGCTCATCGGCCACCAAGTAATGGATGCCCTCAAGGGACTCGATGACGTGGCCTACGTGCGATTTGCTAGCGTCTATAAAACCTTTACAGACATACAAGAATTTGTTGAAGGTTTAGAGCTGGGAAACGATAATCTCCGGCCTGCGACTAAAAATTACTCGCCCAACTCTATTTGATCCTAAAGGAACCTGCTCAATGGGTATTAAAAGAAAAGCACGCGAATTTGCCCTTCAAATTCTTTTCCAAAGAGAATTCGATAAATCCAAAGAATTGAGAGATATTATTGCCCAGTTTGTTCAAAACTTTGACGTCGACACCGACGTCGGAAAAATGGGTTCAAAAATAGTTAACGGAACCATCGAAAATCTCGATGAAATTGACTCTAAACTCTCTGGCGTTTCTCGCAATTGGTCCACCTCGAGGATGGCCTTTGTCGACTTGAACATTCTTAGGATTGCGAGCTTTGAAATCCTCTATATGGAGGCCGACACTCCATTTAAGGTTGCTATTGATGAAGCCATCGAACTGGCTAAGAAGTACGGGTCAACTGAGTCTGCGTCTTTTATAAATGGCATTCTGGATCAATTAGCCAAACAAAAAGAGGCTTGACCAAAGCCCCTCAAATTTCAATAGTTAGACTATGACGATTCAAGAATTATCCCAAGCAGGGGCTCTTACAGCAGGCGCAGATCTATGGTTTGTTCCAGCACTCAACCAATCTCATTGGACGAATCACATTGATTGGTATCTCAATTTTCAATTCGTTAAGGCAAAACTTCATCAGCGCAAAGAGTTGAGCCCCCATTTGAAGGAACTCAGTGAGGATTGGGAGTTTCCTTTAGAAGAAATAAACCTTTCTATGAATCGAGATCTTTTAATTAGTAGTCGAAAATTGTTACCGAATCAGTTCACTGTGCAAGTTGAATACGACGGAAATTTGAATGTTTGGATTGAAAGACTTCTCTCTATTTGGAAGTCACTAAAACGACCGAGCCTCCGTGTTTTTTTACCAGAGGGTGTCTCGAGATCTGATTTTGAAAAGGCCACAGAAGGCGTCGAAGACCCTGAGCACATAACAGTCATACCTAACGAGTAATTCGTGAGTGAAAAAAAACAAAAAACAATTTATATAATTTCTGATGGAACTGGAGAAACTGCCGTCACAATGATTCGCGCAGCACTCGTTCAATACCGCGATCTCGATATTAATATGGTTCGATGCAAGAATGTGCGTACAGAAGCCCAGGTAGAAAGTACTATGGACCAAGCTTTCGAGGCTCAAGCTATGGTCGTTCATACGGTTGTAAGCCCGCACCTACGCAAGAAACTTCGAGAAACTGCAGCAACAAAAGCTCTGGTCGAATTGGACCTTATGGGCCCCATGCTCAATCGCTTGGACCGTTTTTTCGAGGTGGAGTCCAGCGAAGGTGAAGCCGGAATTCTGCGCACTGTGGACGATCGTTATTTTCGTAGAATAGAGGCCATCGAATACACGGTAAAACATGACGACGGAAAAACATTTGCTAACTTAGATCAGGCCGACATCGTTTTGGTGGGAATAAGTAGAACGAGTAAAACTCCCCTTTCCATTTTTATGAGTCACAAAGGGTGGAAAGTCGCTAACGTTCCCCTCGTTAAAGAAACCCCACTCCCAGATGAACTCTTCGAAATTAACCAGAAAAAAATCGTAGCCCTGACCATTGACCCCAACTCTCTCTATCGAATTCGCCGTAATCGCCTTGAAAAATTTGGCCAAGATCCCGGCGGTGAATACGCACGTCTTGATCGCATTGAAGAAGAAATTGGCTGGGCCAATGATATTTTTAAGAAAAATCGCAAATGGCCCGTCTTTAACGTAACTGATCGCGCACTCGAAGAAACGGCGACTGAAATAATTAAGATCGTCGCCGCTCGAATGGGCTTAAAAAACCCAATGCTCTTTTAGCGAGGCGTGGATTTGATCTGCTGTTCTATGGCTTTGTAAAAGACCTCAATAGTTTTATTCGGATGGTCTTTTTGTGAGTAATAGTAAACATCAGCTTCGTAGCGAAGACCTTCAACATCAATCCTCGCCATTCTTCCCATTCGAACCTGTTTACGAATACTATGGGCGGGTAAAAATCCCCACCCGAGTCCCGATTCAACCACTCGTTTTAGGGTACCAACATTCGTCGATTCAAAAACCGGCGCATAGGCAGTCGACGTATTTATAAAAGAGTCCTTCAGTGTTTTTTCAAAATTGGGATAGGTATTAGAAAGGGCCACAAATGGCTTGCTCCCCAAATCGCTGACTTCAATTTTTTGCGGAAGAGCCGTTTCTTTACCCGATGCCGCTAACCAAAGCTCATCTTTTAGAAGAAGCTGCTTGTCTGCATTTATCAATGACTCATGAAATTCAGATTCAGTGTTTGGTAAGATTGCCACATCCAATCGCCCTTCATTGAATTCCTGAATAATCTCCTCTCCTCGAGCGTAATTCAAAGAGATATTGAGTTTAGAATTGTGTTTTAGAAATAAACCGACAACGGGACTAATCAAATAAAGCCCTAAACTATTGATCGTGCCGATTCTTAAACTTCCAGAAATCTCCGCGCCAATCGTCTGAATGGCGACCTCAGCTTGTTGCGTAAGAGAAATAATTCGTTTTGCATAATCGTAAAGTATTTGCCCCTGCAAAGTGGTTTTTGCTTGGCGAACTCCACGCACTAATAACTCAACTCCCATTTCTTCTTCGAGATTTCTAATCTGCTGACTCACTGCCGGTTGGGTCAGAAAAAGGCGTTCTGCAGCTGCTGTCATGCTGCCTTCGTTGATAACTGTTGTGAATGTTATGAGTTGTTGGAGATTCATATTCACCTTCCTTATTCTGAAATGCTTAGATGCGTTAGGACCTTTGCGAATTTATTATTACCTAATTTTTTTCCGCCTGTCCCCTCTAAGTTATGGAAAATTTGAATAAATTCTTTTCCATAAGGATTCATTATAGCTGCAAAAAAAAGCTTCAAGTAGACAAAAATTAAAATATTAACTCCAATACCTAGGTCCATTGATGGACTGACCATATGGAGGGGTTATGGTTCGCTTAGGAGTACTCACGATGAGTCTTATGATCCTTGCTGCTTGCGGGCAAAGGAGTCACTGGACTAACAAGGTTCCAAATTCAAACTTAGAAACAGGATATTTAGTAAAAACTAAAAAAACAGAACTCGAAAATTTTCTCGACAAAAACGGACTTGAAGCTCGAGTTATAAACGAAGAACAGGGACTCTTCGAAGTTTTTGCAAAAGATCCAAGTCTCATTCAAGATCAGTTAAAACCACACTTTATCGAAAAGAACCAATATATGGAGAACTTGGTTCCCGTGGCAAACTCGCGGCCGTTGATGCCTTCAAATGTCTTCTCTCAATTGATTAACAATCAATCAAGCGATAGCTCCGAAGGTCTTGAGCGTTGTGTTCCCATGCGTAAAAAACCTGACTTACAATTAGTGATTAAACGAGACGGACAAGCCGTTGTCGGCATGCCGACGATTGAACTTGGGTCAGAGTTTAGCTTTGATGCATCGGGCTCGAAAAACCATGCCGATGTCAGCGGGGACCTCAAAATTGCCTTTGCTGTGATGGCACCACAATTCTCAGATCAATCTTCATCTGGTCCGACAATGCAAGACCAACTCACTTTGAAACCCGATGCTCTCGGTATGTATCAGGTCATGGTTCTCGTCCAAGACGAAAACAGAAGTTGCGACTATTCTGGCTTTGCTTTTATGGTGACTGCGAATCCCGAATTCCCCGGCAATCAAGAAATAAAAGATCTCGACGAGTCCATACTTAAAAACTTTCGCCACCTTGATCCTATAAATGCCAGAGAAGCCTGGAAACACTCCATGGGCGAAGGCCAAGTCATTGCCATAGCCGATACGGGTGTCGACTACGCCCACCCAGCCTTGAGTGGAAACTTTCTTACTAATGACGGAGAGATTCCAAATAATGGTATCGACGATGACGGCAATGGCTACATCGATGACTACGTAGGGTACGATTTTTCAAATAATGACGGACACCCCTTTGATGACGGTGGTCACGGCAGTCATGTGGCGGGCCTTTCGTCGTCTCCTTACTTCGGGACAGCTCCGCGTTCAAAAATTCTACCCGTGAAACTTCTCAATGCGGCAGGTGGTGGTGACATTGGCACCATTATTAAAGGTTTCTACTACGCCGTCGATCGTGGTGCCGACATTATTAATGCTTCCCTGGGCAGTCATTCTACGGAATTTCTTCTTCTCAAAGAAGCCATCGACTACGCCGAGAAAAATGACGTTCTCGTTGTCGTTTCTTCAGGAAATGGGGATCCAAGAACCGGAAGAAGATTAGATATCGATGTTTACCCGCAATGGCCCGCTAGTTTTAAAAACGACAATATAATTACCGTGGGCGCTACATCTATCGATCGATCACTCACCTTTTATGCAAATACTGGTGTTGAGGCTGTCGATATCGTCGCTCCGGGTGGAGACGAAGTTGAAGGTTTGATTTCCGCAGCCTCTTGGAATCCAAAAGGAGTCGCACTCGTTCCCCAAGTCGGAACTTCCATGGCAACTCCGGTCGTTGCAGGTGCCGCAGCCGTCGTTCGCGCATTACATCCGCAACTCTCGGCTTCAGAGATCAAAGATCTACTGATGAACCGCTCCTATGAGGTCGTTTCCTACAAAGACTTGATACGTTCATCAGGATTCTTAGATATGCAATTGGCGACTCGAAGAAATTCACCAACGGTTTTAGCCGAAGCCCCTTTGCAAACGACGACTTCCAAGCCAAGTCCACTTAAAGTTGCCTTTGATTTAATCAACTAACAGACTTAAGTTTTTACAATACATGCAATAAATTAACCCGGCCGCCGGCCGGGCTTTTTTTATTCTGACGAAAGTCTTGAGTGTCGTATCATTATGATACTCTAATCAAAATCGTTTCACTTTTAGATAACAATTCAGCCATATTCTTTTTAAAATATAGATATGTTTTGTTTTCGTAAGTTCAGTCAATTCGCTCTCTTAGGATTAACCATGCTCTTTCTCTCGAGCCCCGCTTCTGCACGGGTTTTCAGGAATGCCTATGTGAGTTTCGAACTTCCCGAGAAGTGGAATTGCCTTTTAGAAGATACGGAGTGGGTTTGCCGATCCACCTTTGCTCAACAGGCTAAAGAAGCAATTATCATACTAACGGCCAAAGAAGTTGGACCAAATGATAGTTACCAAAAGTACCAGGCGTTTCTAAAAAACCCACGACAGGTGATGACTCGTCGAGGAGCTCGAATTTCTTCACGCGTTTTTCACGCAAAACCCGTTCGAATCTCAAATCACCTTTGGATTGATGGATTTCACCTCGGCAGTGAGATACCGAACTATTACACCAGATACCTTGCGACCGTGAAGCAGAAGATCGCAATCCTAGTAACCTTCTCAGCCCATAAACTTCACTACACTAAATACTCATCTGACTTTTTTAAGGCGATTCAAAGTTTAAAAGTTGTCGCTTCAAAGTCCTTGCTCTCGAAAAAGACAATTGGCGGCCGACCGGGAAGCTCGGGAACCTTTGGTACTAACTTAGAAGGTGACCTTCCGATGGGATTAGATGGGGATTTTGACGGTGAAGGTAGCGTTGGCGGAGGCAGTGGCCTTGATGCCACCTCATTATTTGGTCTCGCCGTCATTCTCGGAGCCCTCGGTTTTTATTTCTGGATGAAAAAGAAGAAAAAACCCAAGGTAAAAAAGAAAAAGAAAAAGGCCTAAGGGGAATCGACTCGCCGCACAACTAATCTTTGTCTTTGAAAAAATTGCAGAGCCCCGCAAAACCTTGATCCCCAGCAGTCTTATGTCATTCTTGGTTCATGGAATTATTTAGAAATCTTTTAGAGCCCATGAGCTGGTGGCAACTATTACTACTTTCTTTTGTTTTAAGCTTTACATTGTTCTTTTCAATGCGAGAGTTTCTCAGTTGGTATCTAAAGGTTCACGATCTCAAGACCGAAATCAAAAAGCTCATGATACGAATAGATGACCTAGAGGCATTAATTCGAGAAAGCAAATCTGAGCCACTCGCCAATCAAAATGCCCTACAAATGGTTGATCAAAAAAAAGACGACTCCGAAGAGCCGTCTATTGATTTTAACTTGAACGAAAAACCCAGCGTTAATCAGTTCCCGATTGATCATTGATCATTAAAGCAAATCCCCTGCTTCTTTAATCTCCACGGGTCCAAGCGCTTGAACCTGTTTTAAAGAGGCTTTCTTGTCGCCGTAAACGAGAATCTTCATGTTTTTAGGGTTCATGTACTTTTTGATGACTCGATTGACGTCAGCAACATCGATTTTATCTATATTGCTGATATAGTCGTTAAGGTAATCGTCGCTAATGCCATAATACCTCAACACGAGAAGATTGTAAGCCAAACGTTCTGGCGTCTCGATACTTCGTGGAAATAAACCTTTAAGGTAGGCTTTGGCCGATGAAATTTCTTTTTCACTGACTCCCTCTTGATGAAATTTCTCGAGCAACTTCAAAATCTCTTCTAGGGTTTTGCCGACGGTTTGGCTTTTAGTAAATGTCGAGACTTCGAAAGGCCCAAAATCTTCTCGGGCATCGAAACTGGAATAAATAGAGTAGGTCAATCCCAGTTGAGCTCTGATCTTATTTACGAGACGGCTTGAGAAAGCTCCACCTAGAATGGTATTGGCAACTCTCAATGTCAGGAAATCCTCATTGGATCTCTTGATTCCTTTTGTTCCCAAGCGAATCTGCGCCTGAACGAGTCCATTCTTGTGAATGAATCGAAGTTTGCGCCCCTCAAAATTTGGGAAAGCACTAAAGTTAGATTTCTTGGAGTCAAAGGACTTCCACTGCCCCATGTTGGCTTCGATCTCTTTTTTTAAACTTTGATCGATCTTACCTACTACAGCCAAAATAGAATTGTTGGGCCGATAGTTTCTCGCATAAAACTTATTAACATCCTTTTTACGAATCGATGATATGGACTTCTTTGTACCTGTTGAAGGCTTCGCATAGGGATGATTTTCAAAAAGATAATTCTGCCAAGCGACGTTAGCAAAGTAGCCGGGACTATCGATTCGCTTGATCGACTGAGCTATGTACTGATTTTTCAAGTCTCGAATTTCTTTTTTGTCGAACCCCGGCTTTAAAATCACCTTTGAATAGAGTTTAAATACCTCGGGTGCGTGAAATGAAAGGGCCGTCGTTGAAAGAACTGTAAAGTCCTCACTCACCATAGAACCAAATTCAGTTCCGTACTGACCAAAAGCTTC
>JAUHWN010000005.1 GCA_030424665.1 Bdellovibrionia bacterium
CATCTGTGCTTATTTGCGGAGATACTATCATCGGGCTTCTATATCGAATCCTCGCGTAACCGTTGCTGAGATTGGTAGTCGAAAAACCAATATTTGCACCATTGCGACTGGCCCCTTCGCCAGAAAGACCTGCTAGGGCTGTTTGCAACTGCTCTCCATCCGTTCGTGCAGACTGACAGGCATTCTCTGCTTCACCCATTTGTCTTTCAGCCGCACTCACCTGAGCACAAGCCATGGCTCGTGTATGGTCACCACCCGAAACTTGACCGTAACCACCAGCATAGGGGCGGAGTCCATCGATCGCTAAAAAGTCTGAAAAATCTTGATATAAATTTTGATAGGCTGAACTACTCACGCCATTGCAGTTCGCCCAGGCACAGATCGGCCCTAGCGCTAATAGCACTCCAATTACCACTCTCATTGCACTCTCCTTGTTAGCCTTTATTGGAGCAAGGCCTGAGCCGAATGGAATCTGTCCCAAATCGAAACATCGGCTAATAGGGGCCCAATTTGAAATTCACTGTCTAATGTTTTATCGACAGCCGGGAGGTTTCTATACAAAAAACACCCACAAGAAATTCCCACAAAAAACTCCCATAGTTAAGCCATGGGAGTTGGGAAGGAATAGTTAAAAGTGTAATTTATGAAAGTCGATTCAAACTCTCTTGGAGCCCAGAAAGCTGAGTTTTAAGGGAACTTAATAGCTCTTTATCTGCTGCCACTAAATCTTCCGGAGCATTCTTCACAAAGTTCTCGTTTCCTAACTTCTTTGTGAGTACGCCAATGTCTTTTTGAATTTTCTCCATTGATTTATTAATCCTCTTAATCTCTTCTTCAATATCAACAAGACCTTCAAGAGGAACAATCACACTAATTTGATGACCTGAACTATGAACAGGAGTCACCGCACACTTCGAGAGATTTCCTTCTTCACCGATCTCGCAAGTCTTCAATCGACCTAGGCGCATGATCTCAACTTTGTTGGACCCCAATATCTTTTGGGCCGTATCATCAAAAGGAGCTAAACGAACATCAATTTCAATATTGGGTTTGATGCGATTTTCCCCTTTTATGTTTCGAATGGCAGAAATGACGTCTTTAACCATTTCCATCTCTTTTGCCGCTTCCTCTGATCCAAGTGACAACCACTGGGCATCTTTTTCTGGAGTCGGAAATTCTTCGACGATCAACGCCTCTGACTTGATCGGCAACTTGGCATAAAGTTCTTCTGTTATAAACGGAATAAAAGGATGCAGAAGACGCATGATTCGATTTAATGTCTGGGCAAGAACCAACTGACTGGCCTTACGATCATCACTAGCATCACCGTAAACAACGGGCTTAACAAACTCCAAATACCAATCACAGAACTCGTGCCAAACGAATGAATAAACATTCTGCGCAGCTTCTTGAAAATTCATCTGCTCGAGGTTGCGATTCACATCTTCTTCAATTTGCTGAGTTTTAAAAACAATCCACTGATCCGCAACCGACATATTAGATTTCGAAGGAAGCGCATTCACGCCCTCGGCCGGCACTTCAAAGTCTTTCAAAGCTCCCAGGGCAAAGCGAGTCGCATTCCATATTTTATTCATGAAGTTGCGGTACCCCTCGAGTCTTTGTTGAGAGAACTTTATATCTCTTCCCGCTGCGAGCGAAGACATTAAGGTAAAGCGAAGCGAGTCCGCTCCGTAATTTTCAATCAATTCAACCGGGTCAATGGAGTTACCGAGAGACTTAGACATCTTTCGCCCTTGAGAGTCTCTAATTAAGCCATGAATATAAACCTTCCTAAATGGAACATCCTCCTTGAATTCAAGTCCCATCATCATCATGCGAGCCACCCAAAAGAAAATAATGTCGTGCCCAGTAACAAGAACATTAGTTGGATAAAAAGTCTTTAGGGTCTCAGTCTCTTGAGGCCAACCCATGGTACTAAATGGCCACAGGGCCGAGCTAAACCAGGTATCGAGCACATCGGAATCTTGATCTAGCTCTTTACTTTTACAAGACTCACATTCTGTTGGATCAGTTTCACTAACAGTGACATGCTGACAGCTCTTACAATACCAGGCTGGAATTCGATGTCCCCACCAAAGTTGTCGCGAAATACACCAGTCCTCAAGGATATTCATCCAGTGGAGGTAAGTCTTCGTCCATTGCTCCGGTTCAAAAACGGTGCTTCCGTTTTCGACGACATGTCTAGCAGGTACTGCCACTTCCGAAACATTCATAAACCATTGTTCAGATAAGTAAGGCTCAACGACAGCACCAGAACGCGAACAGTAACCCACTTTATTTTTATAGGGTTCAATTTTGTTGAGAGCTCCTTCATCTTCTAGAGCCTTTACCACCTGCTTGCGAGCCTCTTGAGTTTTTAAACCTTTGAATTGCGCAGCATTTTCATTTAGGGTTCCATCGATATTGAGTAGATTTATAAACTCGAGGTCATGGCGCTTACCAATTTCATAATCATTGAAATCATGAGCCGGTGTTATCTTAACAACACCCGTTCCGAACTCGCGCTCTACGTACTCATCTGCGATAATTGGAATTTTTCGACCCGTCAGAGGAAGAATAACGTTCTTACCGATAAAATCTTTATAACGTTCATCTTCTGGATGAACAGCTACGGCAGTATCGCCCAGCATGGTTTCAGGCCGAGTGGTGGCTACGGTTAATTTAGCGTCAGTACCTTCAACGGGATAGTCGAGATGCCAAAGACTTCCCTTTTGTTCTTTATACTCAACTTCTAGGTCAGAGATTGCTGTTTCCAATGGAGGTGACCAATTCACGAGTCGAGTTCCTTTGTAGATCTGACCCTTTTTATAAAGACTTACGAAAACTTTTCGAACAGCTTTAGAAACATTGTCATCAAGTGTGAAGACCTCACGATCCCAATCTACAGAGTCTCCAAGTCGGCGCATTTGCTTGTAGATGCGATCCCCATATTGTTTTTTCCAATCCCAGACCCGCTCTAGAAATTTTTCTCGGCCCATTTCTAGGCGATTGGTTCCCTCTTTACGAAGTTCTTTTTCGACAACTGATTGAGTGGCAATTCCCGCGTGATCTGTTCCAGGCATCCAAAGGGTGTTAAAGCCGCTCATTCTCTTCCAACGAACAAGAACGTCTTGAATAGTATGATCGAGAGCATGCCCCATGTGTAAAAAACCAGTGACATTCGGCGGAGGAAGAATAATTGAAAAGGGAGGTTTGGTAGACCGGTCTTCAGCTTTGAAGTGACCGCTCTCTTCCCACCATTTATAAATTCGGTCTTCTACTTCGGCATGGGAGTACCGATCCGATAATTCACTCATTGCATTCTCCATTGGGTATCTCGACAGTCGAGCTAGAGACCTAAATTATCAAAATCAGCGCAAAAGACAAGCCGTGTCGCAGTCTGTGAGGAGGATTAGTTCGTAGGTCGAATCCAGGTTTTAAAGGAGTTTTTGTTGATTTCATCAACCTGCTCAACGGATTTCATTACATCCTGAGGGCTCAGTTGAGGCTCTTTCTCTGGAGCCTGAATAAAGGCGAAGTGGCCCAAGGCTAAAGATAAAATGAAGAGAAAAGTCGCTATAGATTTCACGGTTGCTAAAATGAGCAAGACCAAGACCAGGCTCTATGGCCTCTCAAGGGCCATAGAGGGCAAAACGGGGTGAAATTATTACCCCATCGTCCTCCAATAGTAGGCTTCGGGACACCTGGTTTTTTCAAAGAGAAATGGAACAACCCCTGGAACCCACTTTATGGAGTGCCCCACAATAGAGGCCAAAGGACCGCGCATGAGGCTGTGTATAGGAAGGGCTAAACTCATCCTCCCCTTGAGAATTCGAGCCAGGTAATCGTGATACTTATGACTCGCGCTCGGCGAAAATTTATGGCTAACGATCAGGTCTGTCGCCATCCGCGCCGACAAAAGGGCAATACTCATCCCCTCTCCGGTAAAAGAAGGAATGACGGCGGCCTGATCTCCCAGTAAAAAGACGCCGGTTGGTACCTTGGATGGTTCCAACATGTGGCCATAGGGAACACCCGAAATTGTAACCGGGCGATCCATTCTCTTTTGGCTCATCCTCAGCCGGTCTGCGAGGACTCGATTTCGTTCCGAAAGATAGGATTGAAGGAGCTCCCAGGAGTGAGTGAGGCTATGATCTTTGAGTTTCTTCTTTTCAAGTAAAAAACAGAGGTTAAAGCGACCCTCCTCTATCGGCGATAGACCACCATAGCCACCTTCAAAACTGAATAACTCAATACTGTTCTCGAGTTTCTGCTGATGAGCTGGAGTCAAATCCATGTGAACTTTAAATCCGACAAGATCCCTTTCTTTTCCGACACGCCTATGAAGCTTTGGCAGGTCATGCTTTCCAGTTGCTAAGAGAAGTAATGGGGCCAGAACTTTTTGGTTTTTTCCTTCAATTAAATAATATTCTTTTTCTCTTTTGTAAGCCTTCACCCTCTCACCCAATAGGACCTGAACTCCTAGGGACTCTGCCTTGTCGAGTAAAAATTGATCCAAAAGAAACCGAGAAATTCCGCGAGCTTTACGCTGCAATTTTTGTTGCAAACTGACCTTTGGAGCATGAAAAGAAAAGTCATCGATCAAGGGCGACTGAGCAAAATCAAAATCAAAGCCAACTTCTTCGAGGTAATAACAAGCCTCTTCACTGAGGTACTCGCCACAAACTTTGTGATGTGGAGCTTTTTCTTTTTCAAAGAGACAGACTCGCAAGCCTTTTTCCGCCAAATGAATTGCCGCTAAGCTACCCGCTAAACCACCACCAACAATTAAAGCGTCATAGACTTGCAAGTTCAGTGTTCTTCTCCATTTAGATTTTTGCGTGGATCTTTGATACGAGAATTCTAAAGGACCAGTACCAGTCTATTTTCAATCCATCGACACTTATTCCCGCCTGCCCAATGTACTTCTTCCAATCATCTTTGCTAAAACTTCGGGCCACAGACAATGGGGCATCATTTTTTATAAGACGATTCTTCGACACCAGCTTCGTTACATACTTAATAAAATAGTAAGCCAGTGGATGCCTGTGAAGGTCGTTGATGATCCAAGCGCGAGTCGAACTCTGGTCCATCCATTTTACGAAATTGCGAATTTCTTGATCACCCAAATGGTGCATGAAAAGAGAATTCATAATGACATCAAAAGAGTCCTCTTTGCTGCACTCTAAAGCACACTGACGCCGATATTGAACCTTTAAAGAGGGATCTGTGTGAGCTGCTGCTAAGTCCACACATTCGGGGTTGAGATCGAGCCCTAAAAACTCAATATTATAGTCTTTCTTTTGAGCCCACTGAGCGAGATACCGCAAACTATCCCCAAAACCAAAACCCACATCGAGTACCCGCATCGGCTTAACCTTATAATCTTCAAGATTATAGACTCTTTCTAAAAATTGACTCAAAGGAAAATAGGCAGCGGTGAAGCGATTGATTTGCTCCAACTCAGTCAGACACTGTAAAAACTCTTTCTTCGAATAGTCGCCACTATCCATAAGTTCTTCGGCGTAAGTCCTTTGACTAAAGTCAATCATAGAGCACTTTTAGTAAATGACATGGTTTCAACAGTCAGTCCGGGTCCGAATGCAAGAGCAATACCCGACCCATCGGTCTTAATGTCCTTCATGATTTCTTTCATTACAAAAACCACCGAAGGTGAAGACATGTTGCCAAAGTTATCGAGTACATAACGAGAATAAGACATGTCCTCTTCAGCTATTTCTAAGCCAGTTTGAACAGCATCTAAGATTGCTCTTCCACCCGGGTGAATCGCAAAAAGAGACTTGTTCTGCAATTGGACTCGCTCTTTAAAACGATCTCCTAAATGGTGAATTCCTTGCTTCAGAGCCTGCGGAACTTTTGTATCTAAATGCATTAGAAACCCCGAGTCCGCGACTCTCCAGGTAATCAGCTCTTTATCCTCAGCTAAGACATCACAGTGAAATGAATTGATTTCAAGGGGTGAACTCTCGCCAGATACAACGCTGGCCGCACAACCATCTGCAAACAATAAAAAAGAAAGAAGGTCTTCAACTTCTCGACTCTCTTGCAAGTGCAAACTACAGAGTTCAAGATTGAGCACAAGAACTTTAGACTCAGGTTGAGATCGAACAATGTGGTAGGCGGCCTTATAACTATTGATTCCGGCATAACACCCCATAAAGCCAATGAGTGATCTCTCAACACTTGAAGAAAGGCCGAGCTTAAAAATGAGATCCAAATCTGGTCCGGGAGCATAAAACCCCGTGCAGCTTGAAACTATAAGGTGAGTAAATGATTTGGGGTCATGTTTTTTAAAAACGGGTTCAAGACATTGGGACATTAAATGAAATGCTTCGTCTTCATATTTTTTCATTCTCTCAGCCGTCGATGGAAAAGCTCCCAATTTATAAAACCCTTCATCATCCAAAATTTGGGGGCTCTTATCGGGTGCGAGAACACTGTATCTCTTGCTAATACCCGATTTTTTCTCGAGGCGTTTAAACAGGCTTAACTGTCTCTTATCGCTCAAAAGTTGGGGAATGAAATCAACAAATTTTTGGTGCATCTGGTGGGCGGGAACCGCCGTTTCGATTTGCTCAACAAAGACTCTATTTTCCATTGCTTCTCCCCTTTTGGTTTGAAGAACTAGCATAAAGCAATGTGTGGAAAGGACAAGTCAACAAGGGTAAAACTTAGGTCAACAAGTGTTATGACGCCGCTTTTATAGAATTATGTAGAAGGGTCAGGTTTTAGTCTTAGTACGACTACTAAAAAGGCTAAAAAGGTCAGAACGCCCGATAAAATAAAGGGGCTGCCAATAGATATGTGCTGATAGAACCAACCACCAATGACTGGACCAAGAATTCGTCCAAGCGCTGATAAGCTCTGGGTGACACCCATAACTTGCCCCTGCTCGTCCTTTGAGGAATATCCAGAAATCAAACCCATGATAGGAGGGCGCATAATTCCGTTCCCCAGAGCCAGCAACGTCATAGTCACTGCGAGTAATGCAATACTCGGAGAGAAGGCAATGCCGCCAAGTCCTACAGCCATGATAACGAGCCCAAAGAGAAGGAGCCCTCTCTCGGAATGTTTCTTTAATAGCTTTCTAATAAGATAACCCTGAACAAAAACCATTACGAAACCGACGTACGCGAAACCATAACTCGCTTTTTCAATCCCCCAACCAAAGACATCTTCTACAAATGGAAATAGCATCACTTCCATGAGAGCCATTGCTAAACTCGTAAGAAAGAAAGCACTCATTAATGACCCGACCTTGGGCATCTGAAAATGATGAAACAACTTTTTAAATCGATTTTTCTTTTCGGCGGTAACTTTAAAGTTTTTAATTCGAGTCTCTTGAAGTTTAAAAAAGGCAAAAGCGAAATTAGCAAAACATAGAGCCGCAGCTCCAAGAGCCGAAAAACTTTGGCCAAAAGGTGGGGCATCGCCAATCGACTTACCCAGAGTTGCCAGCAAAGCCCCAATCAAGGGACCAAAAATAAAACCTAAACCGAATGAGGCTCCGATCAATCCCATGCCCTTGGACCGCTCTTTTCCTTCTTCGGTGATGTCGGCTATATAAGCGTTGGCCGTTGAGATCGTGGCGCTAAATGTTCCAGCAAAGGCACGAGAAATAAAAAGCATCCAATAGGTCGTTGAAAAAGCGAAGCCAATATAGGATAGACCTGCGCCAAACAAACTTAAAATAATAATGGGCCGCCTGCCAAAGCGATCACTCAATGTTCCCCAGAGGGGAGAGAAAATAAACTGCATCAGAGAGAATATGGACATCAAAAGTCCAATTTTTATCGGGTCGGCAGAAAACTGGCGCGCCAGGTAAGGGCTGAGAGGAATAATAATGCCAAAACCGACTAAATCGATAAAAACCGTGAATATAACGATAAATAGCGAGGATTTACTTTTCATTAGAACTCATTTCTGACACAGGCCCTATAGAAAGTCATCTCTACAAAGGCGAAAGGTCGTTGACGCCCAATGGCGGCGTGCTAAAATTTAAGTATGAGTCGTTTACTTTTCCTTTTATTGCTCGTTAGTCCAACGGCGGTTTGGGCCCATAGTTTCGGACGAGACCCTCTACCTCCAAGTCCCGTTTGGTCCAAGGGAATTGAATTCGGAACTCAAGGCTTTTACCTCCTATCAGAGTCGAACTACATCACTGCCGGAGGAGAATTTGAACGCCTCCCCAACGAAAATGATATAAGTGCCCTCGGCATAGAGCTCTTTGCCAATTATAGTTTTAATCGAGATTTTCGTATCAATGCTTACGGAGCAATCAATCGAGTTGCTGTTACTGATCAAGGGGTAAGTACCTCAAACTTTACAATGGAAGGAATCGGAGGAGGTCTTTCTTACGTTGTCTGGAAAAAATATGTCCGCGTAATCTTCAAGGGTAAATTCCATTATACGCTCGATGATGTCAGTTATGATCGAACAGATCCTTTGACGGCAGATGGAATTTCCTATGTTCTCCCTGAACTATATCTTTATAAAAAACTGGGACGAGTGATCCTTTTTACTAATCTCGGGGCCCGCTTTCCTACTGAGGGGTTAGCCAGTCACTTGTTTTGGGGGATCGGTAGTAGTTTTCAAACAAAAAAATTTCAGTTTGGCGCGCAGCTTCGAGGGACAAGTTTTATTGGCGTTGATGAGTTTACGCTCACACCCTCCGTTCGAACTGATGTCACGGATCGGGTTAATGGTACCAGCCTTCTTTACTATGCCCCAGACCCAGAGCTACTCGATATAACCCTGTGGGGTGGAATGAAAATTCGCCACAACCTTTCGATTGCACTTGGATTTAATAGTACAATTGACGGAAAGAACTCGGCAAACAGTAGTTCCTTTTTATTTGCGCTCCGCTATGATATGGGAAAAAAGAAAAAGTTCCGCAAAAGAACGTCAAGAGTTACCGAAGAAGATTTTAAAATTGAATCGCGCACTGAAAAAATCAGTGTTGATGACGAAGATAGTTTCACTACACCAACGCGCTTTGGTGACGACGGTATGCCATTAGAGGATACTGAACAAATGTTGGAAGACAGAATTAATCGCAACTAATTAGGCGATTAATTCTGTCTTCTCAATCTCTTCTTCGTTGTTATCTTTGATGATTTTCTGAATGAGTTTGTAGATGCGGTCAAGGGGGCGTCTCTCTTCGATGCAATTCACTAAAAGGCTGCGCTGCCAGTAACTAGGACGAAAACTATCTATTGCATCACTAAGCATACGTGATTGAGAGCGTCGTTCGCCTGAAAACTTAGGCACCTGATAGAAGTCAGAAAGCGTACCGCCATTGTTCACACAGTCGACAAGGCGAATGGCATAGGCTTCAGCAGAACGTGAAAAGTCGTTTCTAACATCCTCGATAGTTTTTTCACCCTTGATTAGAAGTTCTTTCCAGAATTTTTGACTTTTAAGATCGGGCTCCCTTTTAAGGATCGATTGATAAATGGTAACCAATTGCTGATCGATTAAACTCTCATCTAAATCATTATATAACCCGGATTCTTCATCAAATTCTATAATCTCAATAATCTGACTATTAGATTTGAATAGTGAGTTAGATGCGAGTTTCGATTCCAGCTCTGTCCCCTCAGAGACTGAAAACAAAACTTCAATAATATTACTCGTCAGTTGGTCCATTATTTCCCCCCGAAACTCTTGGCCCAAATAAATGGCCCAATTGTCTATTCCCCCCATGTTTCTATCATCCCTCCAAGCGAATGCTTTTCCCACTGATAAAAACTGATTGAACCCATCTCAATATTAGACAATTAGGGCCACTCTGTTCGATTTATGCAATTGTTAAGGAAACGTTCAGGACTCTTATATCTAAGACGACTCAATCCAAAATCGATTCAAAAAAAAACATTTTTTCTCTCAGATCAAAAAAAAAGCCCGGAGAACTCTCCAGGCTTCGGATATTTTTGTCATTTAAAGGGGATTACTTCATCTCTAGATTGCGAGTCGGACTCTTGGCCATCGGGTCTCTCTGCCCGCTCGCCGAACTTCGTGGACCCGCTTGGATATCGTTGGTAAACATCTTTCCTTGATCAAGCATGGCCTGATGAGCCTGAATCAACGCTTTCAGATTGGCTTCGAATTGCATTCGAGATCGTTTGAGGTCAGCAATTTCTTGATAGATTTGCTTGAGAGAATCTTTCGCATCTCGAGTGATCACATCCGCTTTATGTTCGGCATCTTTAATAATTAATTTCGCCTCTTTCTCGCTATCCTGCTTTATCTGCTCAGACATTTTAGTAGCCGTCTGAATCGTCGCTTTAAGAGTTTCATCTCTTTCTTTGTACTCCATAACCGAGAGTTCTTTTTCTCTGAGTTGTTCTTTCAGGGAATTTCGTTCGCGAATGATCTCTTCCATTTGGTCGGCGACATCACGCATGAAATTATAGACATCTTGAGGCTCTAAACCGTTAAACTTTCTTCTAAAGGTTTTATGTGCGATATCAATCGGCGCTATTTTCATGGTTTTTCCCTCCTAAGCCACTATCCTGGCAGCTCGTACTCAATGGAAAGCTTATAAAAAAGACATATTCTGGACAAGACAAATGTTTAGATCTGGTCTCATTCTAAAAGTTTTCCTAGCTCTCGGTCCCGGATAATGGCCTTACCAAAGCTGATTCTTAGTCCACGCTCTATTTCATTTTCACGCATCGACTCGAGTCCAGCGGCCGTGACGCCCTTTTTCGAAGTGACCTTTCGTTGAAGTGATTCTAAATCGACTTCACTGTCAAAACGAGCTAACTCGGCAGCTCCCAAGAAAGTTTCAACCACCATTCTTCGAGCCACTTCTGGCTCAAATCCATGCTCCTGGATCCACTCCTGCCAATAAAGCATTAATTCAAAAACAAATCCGGTTCCACTTCCACAGGCCACCATTAGGGCTTCAAACATTTCACCCTCATCGACACTCGTGACGTAACCCATAGCCTGGAAAAGATCTTCTACTAAGGATTTTATCGGAGATTGGCTCTTATCAAAACTGAGTCCAATGACCGCCTTCTGAATTTGGATTGGAGTATTCGGCATGGCACGTACTATATGCGCTCCGGGTAACAACCTTTTTATATCTCTAATCTGAATCCCAGCCGCTAAGCTAATTATAATGTGGTCTTCATTAACAAATGACGAAAGATTTTCTACGGTTGATTTAAAATCCTGGGGCTTGACCCCGATGATAATAATATCGGACACTTCAAACAGCTCTTGATTATTGGCTACGGCATTGATCCCCGTCAATTCTACTAACTTATTGAGTTTACCGGGCGTTCGGTTCGCGCCATAAATATTATGGGGTTCAATGGTCCCCGTCGAAATAAGAGACCGAATGATTGCTTGCCCCATATTTCCAGTTCCTAAAAATCCTACCTTTTTAGTTTTAAGCAAGTTCGACATTCTACCTCCTAGTTTCTTTCTCCAAAAATGGCACTTCCTATGCGCAGCAAGGTAGAGCCCTCTTCGATGGCAATTGGGTAGTCATGAGTCGTACCCATAGACAAGACGTTAAAGTGATCGTTAAGATTCACGGGCAGCTTTTCTTTTAGCTCTGAAAACAAATATGATGCATCTTTATAAAAGATCCGCAGCATCTTTTCACTTTCCTGAGGCGGGAAGAACATTAGTCCGCATATTTTAAGAGACCCATAGTTATCAATAGTTTGAATCAACTCCTCTAATTCCGATGCAGAAAACCCCCCTTTAGTTTCTTCTTCAATGAGATTAACCTGCAAAAGCACCTTTTGCTGAACTCCCAACTCTCGCGCTTTTTCATTACAGAGTTTCAGAATTTTAAGTCGATCAATAGAGTGAATCAATTCTACCTGACCAATCACATCTTTAACTTTATTGGATTGTAGGTGACCAATGTAATGCCACTTTATAGCCAGTCTTCCGCCATTGAGTTCTATTTTTTCGTGAAGCTCTTGAACATAATTTTCACCGAAATCATGCAACCCTAAATTGTATGCTTCTTCAATCTCCATAAAACTCTTCTTTTTCGAGACTGCAACTAATTGTAATTCAGACACGTTTCGCGCGGACCGCGCACAGGCTTCATTCATTTGCTTTTTAACCAAAAGGAGTTTATCAGCGATCAAATCATCACTCCAATTTCAGCTAGCTCATTTCTTATCTTCGTAATAGGTAGTCCTACAACGTTCAAAAAATCACCTTCATAGCTATCGACAAATTCACCCGCTTGCCCTTGAATTCCGTAAGACCCCGCCTTATCCATGGGTTCACCGGTTGCTATGTACCGATCTATTTGCGCTCGATCGAGAGGTTTAAAACAAACTTGAGTCTGATCGAAAGATTGAATCCACTGTCGACTCGAAGAAACGAAGACCGCATAACCAGTAACAACAGAGTGTGACTTACCAGAAAGTTTTAATAAAGTTTCTCTTGCTTCTTCTTCGGAGACCGGCTTTCCGAGAATTTCTCCTTCGAAAACAACAATTGTATCTGCTCCGATGAAAATTGCCTGATCCTCATTGTCGAATTGATTTGAACGAATGTAGGCCTCGACTTTAGCCCGAGCCACTTGGGAGACAGCTTTTTCAATACTTAAATCTGGATTTAAGAACTCCTCAATGTCGACCTTAACAACTTTAGGTGAAATTCCAGCCTCTTCAAGGATCTGCTTCCGGCGGGGCGACTGGGAGACTAAAACAATGGGAGCCATGATTGATTTAGACCATAAATATCTAAAAAGAGAAAGCTTTTTAAAGCTCAGTCCAGACTGTAAAGAGTATGGCCAGAGGGCCCCCTCTAGAGGGTCATTTGTAAATTGGACGACCAGAAATTTTACAACTTTAGTCTAGGTTCACCCCCAGCGCCCCTAGTGACCTAAATTAACTTAATAATTTCAATTAGTTACACCAAACAATTGAGGCAAAAATCTATCGCTAAACGATTCAGCAAATTCAGGTTTTCACTAGGAATTTCCGATAGTTCCTAATGAAGAGCCATATTTTTTAAAAAGATGGTCCTTTAAGAATACGTTGGAGAACAGTCTTTCTTGTCGTCGAGATAGACACTCTGTTGGGGATATTATGAGCAATGATCTTTTACTTTACGGTGGACTCGTACTCGCGGGTTATAGCGTCTACCTGATTATACTTTCAATTTTTGGAGACAACTCTGAGGGCCAACTTCAATGGGCGACCGGTGACGAACCTCAAAAGTCACCCGTCCCACTCATAGAAACGTCCCGCCCACTCGTTCACCAACTCACACTTCACCACGCTCGAAGAATCAAAAGTGAGAACTATCGCAAGAAGGTAGAATACAAAATCTTAACGGCGGGCTGGGAAGCTTCCCTCGCAGTCGATGAATACATTGGCTTGCAAATTCTCTGGGGAGTTCTCTTGCCAGTCCTCCTTGTCGTAATGAAGTTTGCACTTTCGTTAGATTACAATCTCTTTATCCCGATCGCTCTCGGTCTCGTCGGTTTCTTTTTACCGGGAATGATGGCCAATAGCTCTAAGAAAGAGCGATATACGGCAGTCATTTTAGATCTTCCTTTCTTTATTGATTTATTAGCGCTTTCAACTGAAGCAGGTCTCGACTTTATTGGCTCAATAAAGAAGATCGTGGAAAAAGCCAATGGCAGTGTTCTCGCCGACGAATTCGATAAAGTAATGCGAGACATTTCATTGGGAGCCACGCGAGAGCGCGCACTCAAAGACATGTCTTATCGCCTAGATATCAACGAGGTCACAAGCTTCGTCAACGTTTTAACAGACGCTGATGCCACCGGTGCCAGCATCTCGACAGTTTTAAAAGATCAATCGGAACAAATGAGGTTAGAGCGTTTTGTCCGTGCCGAGAAAGCCGGTGCCAAAGCCTCACAAGCAATGCTACTGCCCATGATGGCTTTTATTTTACCCGCGGTTTTCATCATGGTTTTTGCTCCCGTTGCACTACAATTTTTCTATGGGAAATAAAATTGGGTCAAGAGGATAGAATGAGAAAGTTAGTTAATCAGACCAAGAACATAACCATCGCTGAAAAAGTTATCGAAGCCGATAGCATAGGCACGCGCATGGTTGGCCTTATGTTCAAGGATAGCTTTCCAGAAAACCAGACTCTTTGGATTTCTCAATGCAATTGGATTCACACTTTCTTTTGTCGCTTTCCACTCGATGTCGTGTTTGTCGATAAAAAACTCATTGTAAAGGGAATAAAACGGCAACTCAAACCATGGAGACTTCCAGGCCCTGTTTTTTCGGCCAACTCAGTTTTTGAACTGACAGCAGGTCAAGCGGCTACAAACCAAATTGAAATCGGAGATCAACTCTATGTGGGCAATTAGACTACTCAACGGAAAAAAGGCCGGTAAAGTTTGTCCACTCAAGGAGGGGTCAAACATACTAGGACGAGGTCCCGAGGCCACAATTAAAATCGCTTCTTCAGGTGTCTCCAAGACTCATGCGAAGTTTCACATCAGTGGAGATAAAATTATTGTTTCTGATATGAACTCTAGAAACGGAACTTTTATTAATGGTGTCCGCATACAAAACCAAAGAGTTCACATTGGTGACAAGATCGCTCTTCACGACGTTATTATTGAAATACTAAATTTGCCAAACGCAGCCGTATCACCCATGGTTTCTCCAAATCAAGGGGTGCCCATGGTCCAAGGTAATGCCGCCGTGCAAATGAATCCGCAAATGATGCAACAGATGCAAGCCAATCCACAGATGATGCAGCAACAAATGGGGATGCCACAATACCAACAAATGGAAGATGATGAGGAAGAGACGGAAAGAGCTCCTACATCAATTCGATCTTGGGATGATGTCATGTACTACGTACATAAGTACATCGACGACGTAGCTATGCCAGGGGTTTATAGACTCGTAGAGCTCTTTGAATTTAAGTTTGTGATGCTCGGCTTTGTCATCGCCTTTATCTTTCTAGTGACCTTTCTCTCTGTGATTCCAATGTCGCAAATGACAAAAGAAAATATTCAAAAAGAGAGTCAACGAAGAGCCTTAACTATCGCTACAAATTTGGCTCTCTTTAACCGCGGTATTGTCAATGACCGCAGTGGTTTTACCGCCGAAACGAGAATGGCTGAACGGGAAGAAGGCGTAGAAAAGGCTTTTATAGTTAGCGCAAAAAACAGTGGCGCTATCATTGCCCCGGTAGGTATATCTAGCTCCTACGCGAGACAACCCTTTGTAGCAAAGGCTAGAAAACAAGATGACCGCATCGTCGAGCAAATCACAAGTACCAAAATTGGTGCAGCCGTTCCGATTAAAGTATTCGACTCCACTACTGGGAATCAAACGGTTCATTCTTACGCAGTCGTTATCTACAACATGGATGGTCTGGCGATTGATTTCAAAAGAACATTGAGCCTCTTTATACAGATTTTCATTGTCGCATGCCTACTCGGCTCTTTACTTTACTTCATCCTCTATAAAATCAACACCTTCCCGTACGTTTCTCTAAATAAACAGATGAACGTTGCTCTTAAAGAAGGACGAGATGATTTAGAGGTTGAATATAAATTTCCTGAGTTGCAAAATTTAATATCAAATATAAATAGCTCTTTAAGTCGAGCTGCCCTCGCTGGAGCAGCTCCCGACAATATGGGTGATTCAACTACCTCTAAAGAAGAAGAAGCAGAGGCCCTCGTCAATATGATGGGCTGGGGAGCTTTTGCAGTTAGTGCCATCGACGAACGAATCATTTATGCCAACGATGCCTTTATCGACCAAATGCTCGGTGGCGCTGGTGGCATCCAGGGACAGGGAATTGAATCACTAACAGACCCGGCCCTACAAGAGTCATTAAAGGACTTAATTATTCAACTTCAAAGTGGAATCCCACAAGCTATGAACCAACTTCCTAGTCAGGGATCAGAAATGTTTGAAATTACAGGGCGAACAATTTATGGCTCGCAAGAGCCAGCCTATTACATCTTTAGTGTCGTGCAAAGAGATGCTGAGGAGGATTACGGATAATGAATCAACCGATGATGGGTGAACATAGGATCCTGATTGCTTCAGGTCCAGATAAAGGAAGAGCTTTTAGAATTCTTCCTCCCCAAGTTCGTTTAGGTAGAGACCTGGACAACGACATCGTATTGACTGATCCGAGAATAAGTAGAAATCACCTCGTCCTAGAATTTATCGAGGGGCGCTTAAAAGTAAGGGATATCTCTAAAAGACCTGGATTAAAGGTTAACTCGAAGCCGACAAAAGAGGCCGGTCTCAATAACGGAGACCAAATCTTACTGGGCTCTACAAAAATGCTCGTGCAGGTCGTGCAAATGAACCAAGGAGCTGCTCTTCAGGTTGCTCAAGGTGGCCAAGCTATGACCCAAGCTCAGCAAGGATCATCAGGGCTAGGTCCTTCAGCCTATCAAAACTACGGTCAGCCGGGTCCCAATCCAAACATGCAGTCTGCCAAAAAGGGTGGCGGCAAAAAGCCACTGATCTACATTGTTGTCGGAGCCATTTTACTCTTTCTTTTTTTAGGCGATAGCGACACCAAAAAGAAGAAAGTCGATGACTACGACATTACTACTTCAGAAGAAATGGATGAACTGATTGAAGAGACACAGAAGCGAAATCAAGAGATGAGAGAAAAAAGATCATTTGCTTCAGTCGAAGAGAAAATCAGATATGAAACCGCCCAAGCTCACTTTATTATCGGTCGACGAGATTATACCAAGGGCAAGTTTGACCGGGCCATCGAAGCCTTTCAAACGGCCTTGGCCAGTGACCCCAATCACGAGGATGCCAGACGTTACTACTACTTAGCAAAAAAACGGAGAGATGAAGTCATCGACTCCCATCTCAGAGAGGGACAATACTACGCCAATAATTCTCATTACGATAAATGTGCATCATCTCTATTGAAAGCGATGGTAATGATTAATAACCCGCAGGAAGAAAAGTACAAACAAGCTAAAATAAAAAGAGAGCAATGTCAGTTGCAAATGGAGAATAGATAGTTGCATAAACTCAAGGTTTTAGAAAGAGGAATAGAAATACTCGAAGTCGAACTCCAGGTCGATTCTGAGTACATTGTTGGACGCAAGTCCGACTGTGATATTGTTCTTGAGGAACATCCCGGTATTTCTCGGCAACATTTCAAAGTCTACCACGATGGAGCCTCTTGGACTGCTGAAGTACTTTCACATTTTGGTGAAGTGTTTTACCAGGGCCAAGTGACGACCCATATTTCTCTCAATGAGGGAGATCAATTTGAACTTCGCCCTTATACTTTCAAATTTCTAGAAGAGATTCCCGAAGCTCAAGAAGATTCCAGCGAAAATCAGCAGGCTGGAAGCTCAAAAAATTTACCATCCATTGCACCGGCGCAAAATCAAGGTGGACCGGCGAATCCTCAGGCTCTCCCGGTTATACAGCAACCAATATCTGCTCAGAACCTTATTAATGAATTTAATGAGGACAATGATGATGACGATTTTATCGATGAAATAACTAATCCAGGCGTATCCTCGGTGAAACCCTATATTCGAATTCGTCGCGAAAAATCTAAGAAAGAAAAAGTGTTGCGCCTCGAAGGAAATTACTGGGTACTGGGAAGGGATGAAAACTGTGAAATCACCCTCCCCGACCCTAAAGCAAGTCGTAAACACTTTGAAATAATAAAGAAGAATGCCGACTTTTTTATCTCGGACCTCGGTTCGGCCAACGGAACTCAAGTCAACGGTCAGACACTCACAAAAGGTCAAAGTAGAAAACTCGAAAGTGGTGATATTATTGTCATCAATAATTTGAGTATTTTCTTTGAGATGAGAGATCCCAGTTTTAAGTCGCGCCTTGAAGAAGTTCCTGACGAAATTAAAAACAATTTACCAATGCCCGTTGGTGGCAATTTACCGATGGCTATGAATCAGCAATTCGCGGCTCCCATGATGTACGACCCGAACATGGCCATGGGCTTTCCGATGGAAGCTGAAATTGAACCGCCAAAAAGTTTCTATCAAAAACATAAAAAACAAATTTTATTAGCTGCCATAGCAATCGTTTTTCTGGCCCTTCTCATGCCCGGCAGCGAAGAGAGCGGCGAAAAAGACCTCTCTACCGAAAAAGTGGCTTTTAACAAGTTATCTGAAGACCAACAAAGAATTGTCATCGAGACTTATAAACTTGCTAAGAACCTTTACATTAAAGGAAATTTTCAACTGGCAGCAACTCAATTAGAGAAGTTACATCGCATCATTGATAACTATGAAGAGTCTCAACAAATAGCAAAATTTTGTCAAAGCTCAATCGACATGCAACTTGAACAAGATCGAATCAAAGAGATGCGTGAACGAGAACGACTGATGAAGATGAAAGTACAAAGTATCATTGCAAATTGCCAAGAGATGGCGATGAGTACAGATGATATTGAAGCGATTAAATCGTGCCTAGCCCCGGCTCGAGAAAACGATCCATCAAATCCTGCGATTGATTCGATCTTAACTGAAGTTCAAATGCGTCAGGATGCAAAAGAAGAGGAAGCCAAAAGAAGAGCCCGTCATCGTGCTCGAGTACAAAAGGGACGCGTTCTTTTTCAGACAGCCGAAGCTCTTAAGGATGAAAAGAAATGGCTCAAGGCTATCGATGCCTACGAAAAACATATTTCATCGGCCTATCCAGACCCTGACAAATTGAAACAGAAGTCTCAAAGGTCTATCGCCTCGATTGAAACGAATATGAATAAGGCTCTTGGCAAAGTCATGCAAGCGGCACAGGACCTCTATTCTCAAGGCAACCTTGCAAATGCCATCAATGAAGCCAAGAAAACCTTAGTAATGAATCCGAACTATTATGAAGCCGTTAGTTTTATAGAGAAGGTTAAGAAGGAGCTTAATTCTCAACTTAGGAACATTTATACTGACTCAGTCCTCGAAGAGCGTTTCGGTAACATTGATGCAGCCAAAGAGAAGTGGCGAAAGATTAAGAGTCTCGATATTAAAACTGGCGAATATTACAACAAGGCAAAGCGAAAGCTCAAGCAATATGGGGAGGCTTAATGAATTTTGAAAGCCGATCCTACGGCGGAAAGTACTTTAGACCCTCACCAGATATTCACCAAGACGAGGGACTGCCACTTCTGATTATCAGTACTCCTTGGGGCGTTTCTAATGGCTCGCAAAAGGTCTTTGATCGCATGCTCGAGTATTTGCAACTGGCGCAAAAAGACGAGGAAATTACTTCGCCTTTTCCGAGGCAAACCTGTTTAGGCTCTGTTGCTAATAACCTGCGGATCGCCACGCTTCTTGCCAACGCAGCTCTGTATAAAGAAGAAAATCAAACTGAATACTCTTCAGGAACTGAACTCTTCGCCTGCTACAAAGAGGATAACGAGTTCACCTGGATTCAAGTCGGACAACCCAATATCGTTCTCTGTCGGGAAGGGGAAACGCCAATGCCACTCGGCTCCTTTCCTGACCTGGTACTCGACTTCGAAAGGCAAGAGACAAGACTCTCCCCCTTACCATCTAACCTTATTGGGATTGAAAACAGCCTGAACCTCAACATAAGTTCCTTTCGTCCAAATAAGGGGGATAAAATCTTATTAATAAGTCGGTCTCGGGTACCGGGAACTTTGTTTAGTTTAGAAAACAAAGATATTAATCTGGACCTTGTAAGCCGTACCTTAGCTAAGGACCGAGAAGACCAGCCTTTTTGGTTAGGCCTTATCGAGATATAATGAATGAGTTAGGAGACTTGCATATATGCAAAACGCAGTAGCTAAAGACACGACATACGAATGGGGACTCAGTCATGGTCCTATTCAATCCCCCCGTTTTGGGAACCATGTTGAAGTGAATCCTCTCGGCCAAGAAAAGGTTTGCTCATTCGACTGCCCTTACTGCAATCTTGGTCCTTCTTATATGCGAATGAATCAGATCAAAAAGGAATATGAATTCCCTAGCATCGCCGAAATAGAAGAAAGTACGCGAATGACATTGAGAGCTGCTCGGGCCAACAATGAAAATTTGAATACTATTTTGGTGTCCGGAAACGGTGATCCTAGTCTCTATCCCAACTTATCAGAATTGTATGATATGTTGTCGAATGTCAGAGATGATATTTATCCAGACGCATCTATTGAAATACTCACTAATGGGGCAAAAATCGACACACGCAAATCCATTGATGCTATGAACAAGTTCGAAAAGATACACATCAAATTGGATGCTGGCAGCGACAAAGTTCTTAAGCAAATTAACACACCCCTAGTTCGTACAACGATTTCACAAATCGTATCGACCGCCAGGAAACTAGAAAATGTGGTCATTCAAAGTCTCTTTGTCCAAGGGATTATGGATAATACCACCGACAGTGAAGTCGAAGAGTGGGTTGAGTCGATTAGTTTAGTCGAGCCAAAAGAAGTTCATATCTACACACTTCAACAGGACCCTCAAGTTCCTGGCATAAAAAAGGCTGATGAAAATCGACTCTATTTTATATCTTCGATTCTTGAGCGTAAAAAGAAGATCAAAACCCTAGTTGTTCCTTAGGAATATTTTTTCAGAAAATGGAGCCTGAACTCGAGTTGCTCAGGCTTTCAATGAAAATTTCGTAACACTCTTCTTGCAACTATTTTCATATACCTAGAGTTTTCAGGTAACCTTAAATAAAGCTCTGTCAGGTTTGGCTCGGTCGGTTGTTCTAAAGGCAGATCCCAGTTGAGTTCATTAACATAGTTCAGTTCATAAATTTTCAAACCGAGCATATAAGACTCGAATTGCCTTAAAAATCGCTCACGAAATAAATCTACATCGGCCGGGTTAGCGTAAACCCAGTTGAGAAGGGCAATAAACAAAAGGTCATCACATTCTCTAAGACGAGGTACTTCGATGGACTCACGACTACTGAAATATTTGTTACAGCCCTTTTTGAATGGCTGAACTCGAAGTGACAAGTTTCTTCGACCCACATAGGACCAGAGTTTATTTTTATACATCCGTCCCATCTTTAATAGTTGTTCCCAATTATTGTCTCGTAGAGCTTGTCTCGCAGACCAGGCCGCCAACTGATAGTCTTTTGGATCTAACTCTGTTAAAAATTCCAGTTCTTCGAGGGCTGGAAAACTGACGTCTCTTCGTCCCCAGAGCCCCTTAGTAACTCTTACCTTGCGTTCAAAATTTGAAGTTAAACCCGAGTACTTCTTTTTATCTTCTGTGGGAATAATTTTATCCAAACTCACTTTCAGTTCAGTAAAACGACTTTCTGACTCTGGAATAGGTGAACTTTCAAGGCGATCTGTAAGTGTATTGTAAATTTTAATGGGCTTATCAAATACGTATAGGAGGTGACCCTTACGAATACTCATCCGTGGCGAGCCAATGCCTGTCCACACCGGCCAATGGGATGACACCATGATCGGTCTGTTCTCTTTCCATGTAGCTTCAGGACCCTGAAGAACATCAAGGAGAGATACAATTTCGAGTTGAGAACTCACAGGTCTATAGGGGCGGCCCTCTAAAATTTCAAAAAGTGTTACTCCGACATCGACCAAACTGACATTTCGATCTACTTTCCAATTAAAGGGCCCGTCCCGGGTTTTACGGGCGGGTTTAATAAACAGTGCTACATGGGTTCTATCACTAAAAATATTGACTTGAGCTAACTCCCCAATCCTTGGCGATTCAATTCTTGAATTCAAACCCACGAGAACAACATGTGTTTTATCCCACTTCTTCCTTCGCTTGAGATCAGAAACGAGATCGGCAATGGATTCATCAATTTCTTGAAGTTGGGCCTGTGGAGAGCTTTCGCGTACAACACCAAGTTTGTTCGTAGTGGGTGTTTGTTCAAACTGAACATCGGGCAAATAGATCATACTAAAAAAGCTCTGCGAGCCCGTTAGACTATCGAGCCAAGTGGTAAAGCGCTTAAAGTTTTCTGAAACCGGTCGATAGAGACTTTTTAAATTGGGCCGAATTCGATCATCGAAATGTTGAAAACCCTGGTGAAAACCCGATTTTCTGAAAACAGGGGGTCCTCCCGAAAAGAAAGAGGTAGCAAAGTTTTGATAAAATGCCACTTCTCCAAGGGTCTGCAAACCGCTTTTGAGGTAATAACTTCCATTTGCATAGACCTTATGCTCTCGCGGATATTTCGCTGTTAGGAGAGAGGCTAAACTAGGGACACTCATTGGCGAAGGGCTATAGGCATGGCTAAACCGAACTGCTTCGTTACAAAAAGCTTCAAAACCACCCTTAATTTGATCGGCATTAACATTACTACAAGTGATATCCTCAAAACCGAGACCCTCTACCGCAATCACTAAGACAGATGGTCTAGCTTTTTTGAGAAAGGTACATGCCGATTGCGTCATACAGAGCATGAGAAGCAAGAGAAAATATTTTAATTTTTTTCCAGTCTTGGAAAGCTTCAATGCCTTGACCTCGTTCGCGCTAGGTAGCGATAATTTATAATTGTAAAACTGCGGTGCAAAGGAGCCAATCGTTATGATGGAAAAATTTTTCGCCATTTCTCAAACTGGAGCTGATGTTATTTTGTGGCTTTTAGTCCTGCTCAGTGTGATCAGTCTTGCACTAATATTTGAACGCTTTTTTACTCTTAAAAAAGTTAAATCAAATAGTGCCAGAGTACAAAATAGAATTCGAGATATTCTTCAAACTTATAACTTAGAAGAGGTCGATGACCTCAGCAAAGATAGAGATTCCCTCGAAGGAAGGGCTCTCAGCTACGGATTAAGACATGCCAAATCAAATGGCGCTAAGGGTCTTGAGGAGATTTTTAATTCATTTACTCTCGTCGAAAGGCCAGCATTAGAACGTAATTTAAATTTTTTGGCCACCATTGGCTCGAATGCTCCTTATCTCGGACTTCTTGGTACCGTTTTAGGAATCATGAAGGCCTTTAACGATTTGGCGATGTCACCGGGCACTGGCAATGAAGCCGTCATGGCCGGAATTGCCCACGCCCTTGTAGCAACAGCCATTGGACTTCTCGTTGCCATTCCTGCAGTAATTGCCTTTAACACCTTTTCAAAACAGGTAAGAACTGTTCTCCAAAACATAGATGCTACCAAAGAATTGTGCCTGGCCTACGCAAAGCGTACTGGAGGCCCAAATGGCCAGTAAAACCGACGGGACCAATTACGATGAACCAATAGCAGAAATGAATGTCATCCCGCTTGTGGATGTCATTCTCGTTGTACTTATTATTTTCATGGTAACAGCTCCCTTGGTTATGAAGCCCACGATCGACATTAATCTGCCCAAAGCCGCTAGTGGCGAAGAATCAACGCAAAGTTCTCTTATCAATGTCAGCATTACACCCACTGGCGATTTACTCTTTAATGGTCAACCCTCTAGTGTTAATGAGATTAATGAACGGGCAAAAGCTCTTGTCGCCGAAAACCCAGATATTCCTGCCATTTTACTGGCTGATAAGACAGTAACCTTAGAAATTCTTACTCAAGTTGTTGATGCAGTTAAAACCGCGGGAGTAAAGAAAGTCGCCTTCAGTATCGAAAAGAAGTAAATTTCTACTTTGGCTCTAAATAGTCTTTGAGACGTAATTTCATAAATTCCGAAAACTGCTCTCGAGAAACCGCATATCCTAAAATACTCTCAACATCCGTCATAGTTTCACTTTGGAAACCACAAGGGTTCAAACCCTTAAACGCATTGGGATCGTGCTCAAGATTGATAGCGATACCGTGGTAGGAAATCCACTTACGCACGGCTATTCCGATGGACGCTAGCTTTTTATTTTCATACCAAACTCCAGTGGCATCGACTTCTTCATCTTCACCAACGGGAACTGCTTTGGCCCGGCCCCCTGTTTTAATTCCGAACTCCTTAAGGGCTAAACAAGTGGTTTCTTCAAGAGCCCGCATCAGACCATGAAGATCTTTTGCCTTCAGATTTTTTCGCTCGATATTAAGGTCAATGATTGGGTAAATAACCAATTGAGACGGTCCGTGGTAGGTCGCTCGCCCGCCGCGAGAGACTTCCAGCACCTCCCCTTGCCAATTAAAAATATCGTCCTCCTTTGTCGCACGCCCCTTAGTGATCGTTGGAGGGTGAGAACAAAAGATAATTGTGTCCCTTCGCTGACTAGCGACGAGTTCATCGACGTATTTTAATTGCTTTTTGGCGGCCTCTGGATAGGCGATCAGCCCCCAGTCCTCGAAAATTAAAGACATAGCTTGTATATAGAGTTTAATAAGAAGTCCGACAAGGACTAATTACTCAAACAGGCGCTAATAGCTCGCTTTAGTTCTGAGTGAGCTTCAATAAGTGTCCCGTAATTACCACCGACAGTGCCTTCTTCCCGGTCATAAGCACACCCTCCGTGAGTGTGAATACCTATAACTTTTCCTGTAGCCTCATCAACAATGGCGGAACCAGAGTCCCCTCCTCGGGTATTTGCGAGGTGAACGACGAAGGCGTTTTGCGGATCGACACCAGTGAGGCTTCCTTGTGCTGTTTTTAAGCTTCCATTGTGCTGGCGAACTCGACTACTTCCATAACCACTCACACGGAGATTCATACCTTCAATAGGAATACCTTGTTGTATTTGAAAGTACCCATAGCGGTGTCCAGGAAGCGCCCCAGTGATTGAGTTGGGCTTTAATGAAGCGACCGTCCAATCGTTGCCAAAACCAGCCTCTTTATATCCAAAAACCAAATGCGCTCGATACTGATCTACCGGGTTGGCATCTTCAAAACGACCCGTACTTGTAGAAATAGGTGCATCAAATTCAATCACGCCAAGATGCTTTTTACAGTGACCGGCCGTAAGAATGCATTTGGGAGAAATTAAAAAGCCCGTACAACCACGACTCGTGCGAAGACTCTTTCTGATCCGGGCGATTCGAATATCTCTATATAGTTGTCTCTCGTCTCTTTGTGTACATATTGCCTGGGTTTCAAATTCGTCTGGGGCTTCCGAAATAAACCCAAGACTCTTTAGTATCCCACTCTTTGAGAGTTTAGCTCCTTCAATCTGCGAAGATCGAGGTGCAGTATGACTGGTTATTGTGAAGAGTAAAACGACGAGTACGAGAATTATTTTTTCCATGTTCTAATTAAAGCAAAGATTCCGATGATCGGCTAGAAGGGGCCACAGTAGCTGGACATAGGGATGTTAATTCAAGGTGGATATTAGAATAAACAAAATCAATCTAGGCTTTTGCACTACTACTTTCGTCCACACTCACCTTTCATATCTCAAACTGAAAAATTCTAAAAAGGAGACTTAGAAGGATCATTTTAATTTGAACGAGCATTAATAAAACAAACTTTAACCACATAGATAAAGCTTTCCTTAAATACCTAAGCCACCGCTTATTTCATCACGGTATAAAACCGATTTATAGAGTGAATTAACGAAACAAGGGGAACGGGACGTGTCTGCAATACAAAAATTAATTCTTATACTCAGTCTTTTTTCGGTCGGCTTTATCGGCTGTTCACAAGAACTCACAGATGATGAAGAAGGTGACATTACTTCAGTTATTATTACAGGTGTCAGTGAGGCCAATTCTAAACTCACAGCCACCGCCGATATGATTAGCTCTTCCGCTGGAAGTTCTAGTGTTGGAACATTGTCGACGAATCTCGACTCGGTTTGGAATACGGCAAATGGTGTTGGCGCACTCAGCAACACCGGTCAAGAAACACTTAAAGAGTGGATCGGCAACATGTTTGATCCGACATTTGTTAACACTAACGATGCAAAAGTAACCTTTGCTGGTCGCATAACTAATGCCCTCGATGTACTTTGCATCCTCGGAGCCGCAGGCCTTACCACCGATAGCACGGGTCTTCCCGAGGATGGAAACCATACATTCACAATCACAGCAGCCATGCTTACGGCTTGTGGAAATTCTGAAACCTCAATGATCGACGCAGAAATTAGCTTAACAGCCACAACACTCACCAACACGGCAATCTATGACAAATCTTTTTCTGTGGATCTACCTGGTGCGGCCAACGACGCCTGTCCATTTGTCTTTCAAGTCAAAGCCAACTCGAGTGTCGTTAATATCGCAACAGCCGAAGACCAAAACTGCGATGGGCGAGATCAAGCGTCCGCATCAGTCATTCGTTACGACATCACCAATCAAACCATGCGGTTTCGATATATCTCGCAAGCTTTCGGTGCAGATCCTTCCGGTTTTGAATTTTACCGAGGGTATTTAAACGAAGCTTCTGATGAGGCCTATGTTCTCGGGTTTTACGGCGGAGATAGCAACCCGGCAGCAGGAAGTTCAGCGAACCTCGACGGGTACATTGGTTTTTCAGCAGCCGGTCGCCCATCTGCCGGGGGAACCGTCGCAGTCAGTGCTGCCGTTGATAATCAACCGGGAATCGCCGACGATGTCTATAATGGTTGCGTCGATTCGAGTAACGGTAACGTAACCTCAACCACCGACACCCTTAACTGTACCCTCGGTGGCGGCGCTGACATGACTGGATCATTCAGTGAAATCACCGATGCCTACGATGCCAACAATGCCCGCTCTGATATTTATGATATCGACGCAACAACTGACGTCGATTTTACCGACGATACAGATATGTTCTAAAGCCTAAAGAATTAGTTTTATGAAAATTGGCAAAGGGACCTTAAAGGGTCCCTTTTTTAGTATTTGTTGGCATCTACAATAAAGATATCAAAAATATTTTGATCGTTATTAAGGCCATTATGCAATACTAGAGATTCACTCATGTGGGCCATAATCACAATGATATCCCGGTCTTGAACCGCTGGATCGGAAAAATATATTTTCGCGAGATCCAAAATTTCTTGGGCATCATAGGCTGGCATATTTGGGTCCGAGCCGTCGGCACCTGGAATCCCATCAGTTGTATCTATGAAAAAAGTAAAGCATGCCGGTTCGACCTTGTTGGTTAGGTCAATGGTGTCGCGACAGGGCTCGACAATATTATTAAATTCTTCGGGAGTAAGGGCTCTGGCTGGCGAAACTAAAAGTCCATCCGACGCAAGAGCTTTAGCCTCAACTCCATCGCCGCAAGAGCAGAGAAAAGCCAATGTCCCAATACTAAACAGTATTAAAATGAGTGATTTTAAAGTTCTCATCATCCTGTGCCTCACCCCTATTTAGAGCAAATACGGTTCCAGACAAATGCTCCAGATTTGCCGCTAAGGGCGATAAAACGCCTAATTTATAGTGAGTGTTAGGATCATGACAAAATCTTAGAGATTCAGATTTAGACAACAAAAAACCCACTCAAGGTGGGTTTATCAAAATCGAACTTTATTAAGCCTCTCAAAAGAGACGCTCTTTTACTGACAGAATTATGCTCTAGCCCCACTACCATTGCGCTTTGTAGCTGAACCTAAGGGCTTTTGAATAATGTGAATAGCATGACCGAGAGTAGCCTCAGCAGCTTCCATCATCGTTTCACCCAGTGTTGGATGGGGATGAATTGAAAGTGCGATGTCTTCGAGCCTTGCACCCATTTCGATAGCGAGAACCGCCTCAGAAATAAGGTTAGAAGCCTCTGGTCCAACGATATGAACTCCGAGTAAGACGTGAGTCTTAGCATCGGCAATCATTTTAACAAAACCATCGGTTTCCATCATCGAAACAGCCTTACCGTTAGCCCCAAAAGGAAACTTTGCAACTTTTAAATCGCTGTGACCATTAGCCTTGCACTCCGCCTCAGTCCATCCAGCGCTGGCAATTTCAGGATCAACGAAAATGACAGCGGGAACCGTCTTGGCATCGTAAACACGATTCTTTCCGGCTATAACTTCTGCCACCAGAACTCCCTCGTGGGAAGCTTTATGGGCAAGCATGGGCTGGCCGGCGATATCTCCAATGGCAAAAATATTAGGAATACTAGTGCGTCGTTGTTCGTTCACCTTAACGAAACCGCGTTCATCAATTGCAAGGCCAATCCCTTTGAGATTCGCTTGATCAGAATTCGGCTTGCGACCAACAGTCACAAGAATTTTATCAGTTTTAATCTTTTCTTCTTTGCCACCCTTTTCAAAAGTCACTTCTAGGCTCTTACCCGACTTTTTAAAGGATTTCGCTTTTGCACCGAAGTGAAGATTAACTCCCGACTTTTTCAGTTTTCTTTGTACAACTTGAATACACTCAGGGTCAGCCATACCTGTGAGCAAACCATCTTGAGCTTCGAGAACGTGAACCTCAGCACCAAATTTTTGCATGAACGAGCTAATCTCTAAACCGATATAACCACCACCAATGACGACCATCTTCTTTGGCACTTCATCTTGCGCCAATGCACCCGTCGATGACAGAACATCTTTTTCGTCAAACTTAAAACCTGGAATCTCAATCGGTCGAGACCCGGTAGCCACAACAAAATATTTCGTGGTTAGAGTTTCAGTTCCCTTAGAAGATTTGACTTCGATTGAAGTCGTCGTCTTGAATGTTGCATCACCTTGAACGATGGTGACTTTATTACCTTTTAGAAGTTGATTCACTCCGCCTGACATTTTATCGCAAACGCCTTGCTTCCACTTTTGCATCTGCTCCATGTCCACATCGACATCGCCCTTTACTTTGATTCCCATTTCTTTGGAATCATGTTCAAGTTTGTGCAGAAAATGGGCGGCACCAATCATGGCTTTTGAAGGAATACACCCCACATTTAGGCAAACGCCTCCCACTTTTTCTCGCTCGATTACGGCCGTTTTAAAACCCAATTGGGCAGATCGAATCGCCGCAACATAACCACCTGGACCAGAACCTACTACAATAACGTCATAAGATTGTGACATTTAAAAACTCCTACATCATATCCATCATTAGTACGCCGGGATTCTCCATGCGCTTAATAAAAGCAGCGAGGAATCGAGCGGCAACGGCACCATCAATGAGTCTGTGATCACAAGTCACCGTATAATTCATAAAGCTAGCCACATCGAGCTCACCGTCTTTAACGATCGGACGCTCTTGGATTTTATACATCCCAAAAATCGCGACTTCAGGGTGATTAATAATTGGCGTGGCATAGTTTCCGCCAACACTTCCAATATTAGTGATTGTGAAAGTCGCTCCACGCATTTCATCGAGGGCGAGTTTACCATCACGAGCACGCGTCGCGAGATCAACAATTTCTTGCGAAAGCTGCAAAATGGTTTTTTGATCAGCGTCTTTGATAACCGGTACCAATAATCCATTTGGAGTATCAGCTGCAAAACCCACATTGAAATACTTTTTGTAAACGATTTCCTGGGCGGCATCGTCAATACTGGCATTAAACATTGGGAACTCGCGAACTGTAGCAATAAGTGCCTTCATTACGAATGGAAGGTAGGTAATTTTTGTTCCGTACTGCTCTGCCAAAGGCTTCAAGGTTTTGCGAAGCTCAATGAGATCTGTGATATTGGCCTCGTCCATTAAAGTAAAATGAGGAATCACATGTTTTGCCATCTGCATGTTTTCGGCAATCTTCTTGCGAATTCCTTTAAGAGCAACGCGCTCCTCAACAGCTCCACCAGGACTCTGATAAGCAGGACGTGGAATTCCAGGTGACTGCAATGTTGGCGCTGCCGTGGTCGCAGATGTACTTCCGGTTTTTGATTTTGCAAGAACGTCGTCGCGAGTCACTCGCCCCGCAAGTCCGGTTCCAGAAATTTGATTAATATCAACACTTAACTCTCGGGCTAATCGACGAGTCGCCGGAGTCGCAAGAACTTTAATATCGGCAGCCGGTGGATAGACATCCATGCTGGCACTGCTTGCTTGTGGAGTTGAAGTCGCAGCAGCCATAGGTTGCGGCGTACTCGCTGGTGCCTGTGCGGCCGGCGCAGGCTCAGGCTTTTCTTCTTTGGTTGGCGCCGGCGTCGTCGATCCCGCAGCGTCGGTATCGATGACCATCATTACCGATTCAACTTCGATAACATCACCAGAATTGAATTTGAGTTCTAGAACTTTTCCGCCCGTTGGAGCCGGAACTTCAACAGTGGCTTTATCAGTCATAAGTTCGGCAATGGCTTGATCTGCTTCAATGGTATCTCCTACTTGAACTAACCAATCGACGAGTTCACCTTCAGTTACACCTTCTCCAATTTCAGGCAATTTAATATCTTGTTTGGCCACTTCTGCCTCCAGTTTGCTTACTGTTATTCAATCAAATAATTCCAAAGGAATAGTTTCTTTTAAAACGAAAGCCCATCTTATCGGGGCTATCGAATACATCCAATACTTAATTCAATTTACTGGGCTTCTCTTCGTTGTTTTTCGATCATACCCTTCATAAAAAATTCTGCAGCCTTATAAGAACTGCGAACCAATGGACCACTTGCACAATAGAGAAAGCCCATTTCTTTTGCTGTGTCTTCCCATTTTTGAAACTTTTCGGGTGTGAGATATTCTTCAATCTGTAAACGTCGGCCTTTTGGTTTTAGGTATTGACCAAAAGTAATGACGTCGCAGTCAATCTTTCGCAAGTCTTCCATGGTTTTCAGAATTTCGTCGTCGGTTTCGCCCAAACCTAGCATCAATGAGGTTTTTGTATAGCGGGAAGAGTCAAAATCTTTCACCCACTTAAGAACTTCCATAGACTGCTGGTAATTGGCGCGTGGATCGCGAACCTTTCGCTGTAAGCGCTCAACTGTTTCGAGGTTGTGGGCAAAAACATCCGGTTTAGCCGCAGCTAAGCGCTCAACCAATTCTTTATTTCCGCGAAAGTCAGGAGTTAAAACTTCGACAATGAGATCTGGGTCGTTTTCTTTGATAACTTTTATTGTTTCAGCAAAGTGACCCGAACCCTGATCTTCAAGGTCATCTCGATTCACAGATGTAATCACGACATATTCGAGGCCCATTTGCCCAATGGCCCAACCCACTTTTTGAGGCTCATCCTGATCGAGCCACCCTTTGGGGTTTCCGGTCTTAACAGCACAGAATCGACAACCACGGGTACAAACTTCACCCATCAGCATAAAAGTCGCGGTTCCACCGGCCCAGCACTCACCCATATTCGGGCATTGAGCCTCTTGGCAAACCGTAGCTAAATTTAATTTTCCCAGCATTTCTTTGATCCGCAAATAATTGGGACCAGTTGGCGCTTTAACCTTAAGCCACTTCGGCTTTGCCAAGCCCTTGTCTTGAGATGCTGGTTTTCTGTCTGAGCCCTTCTGGGAGCCCGTGCCAGAACGCATTAAAGTCTTATCCATGGCCTCTTTTTAGTGGTTTTAGGCCCAGAACTCAAGGTTTATTCCCCCCTAAGATGCTCGCCTTTTTTCTAGGTTTTCACTTGCACAAATTAACGATCAGATCCGCGCTACCTAAAACTATAACATATTGGTATTACTTGGCTTATGTAAAACTGGCGGTGAGCTTGAAGGGGTTTCTGAAGAGACCACTGCAGATCCTAGTAATTGCACTGGACTAATTCCTGAAAAATTAAGTTAATTATGTTTGAACTGAGGAGCCAAATCCGTGTTTAAAGTCATCAATCTGAAGGGTCTTGCCTTTCAAATTCTAATTATCCTTTTTGCCATTGAGGTCCTTGCGATGAAGCCCTACCGCCCAGAAGTTATGAAATTCGAAGCCCCCGAGCTTGGACTCGAACTCCAACTTCCCATCGAAGGCGATCCGAAGCTTATCAAAAAAGAAGGCAAGTTTCTGTGGAAGAAAACAGAAACAACTCAGTGGAAAGACTTCGAAGGCGAAAAGCATCCAGCTCGAGTTTTGTTCTTTCCAGAAATTGAAAAAATTGTTTTTCTCGGTGGCCTCGGCGACCCTGGTGTGGACCTGGGACAAATTTCTATAACCGACTTTAGCGGTAAGATTCTTAAAGTTCTCAGTGCCAAGGACTCGATCACAAATTTAGAAGACATGGTACGGGAGTTTCGCCGAAAACCCAATTTTCCTTGGATGACGGGCTTGCTGATCAAAGATAAAAACACACTGGTTGTCGATATTTGCAATCAAGAGCGCATCGAACTCAATGTCGAAAAGATGAATCTGGTAAAAACGACTTATAAAAAGGGTGAAACCAATCTCAATATCGGTGGCATGACCTACGACGAATAATAGCCATTGAGACCTTTTAAATTTACATTAGCAATGAAACTTCGATCGTCGCCTTAATTGTTTCTTCCGCCGGCGAGAATCCACAATCGAACCTGCTCAATGAGATTGGCATCTGCCAGATTGCCCGCTTGGGGCATCGGGTTGGCTGTGTCAGTCATCCTTTGATATATCAAACTATTGGTATCACTTCCCGGCATGATTCTTTGAACGACAGTATTATACTGATCAAAATTGAGTCCGCCACGAGCGCGTCCATTTCGATGACAGGCCCGACAGTTGTTTCTAAATACTCCGCCATTTCCGGCTAGTTCAGAAAAATCATAGGCCGTAAACAAGGCATCTTTCAGACAATTATCGGCATTGGCCAAGCCATCGGTAGTAATACACTGATCAATATCGGCCTGGGTCAGTCCATTAAAGGTAACAAAGCCATTTGAACTTAAACAATTCATGATGCCTGCCTGACCATTAATGCGATCACACATTTCAAGGTCAGCGCGGGCCAAAGACGTCTCGAGAAGGTTCTTACTACGCAAACAACTCGCAAGAGCGGCAAGTCCATCCTCTTCTACACATGTGCTAACATCAGTTTGCTCAAGAGTTGCGGCAAAACCATTTCGTCGCAGACACGAGGCTAGTGAATCAAGCCCTTGGGAACTAATGCACGAATCAATATGTTCTTGATGGGCTGTACGCGGCACACGCTCGCCACGGGCTAAACAGGTGCGAACATTAAAAACCCCGTCAGAATCAATACAATTTTCAATTTGAGCGGCAGCAGTCGCCGAAATATTCACGCGGTTGCGAACACAATCTGGAACATCAGCATCGTCACCCACGACAGCTTTACAATAATCCACATCATATTGAATAAGCGCATTCCTTTGCTGACTTAAAATTCCCGCTGTACGCAAACAGGACTCTAGCTGATTAAAATTCCCACCAGCAAGACAGGTGTCGATTTCCGACTGAAACGTTGATACATCGCTGAGAATTTCTTCGCCAAAACTTTGGGTTAATCCGCGGTTTGCAATACAATTAGCAATACCTTCACTCGAACTGTCCTGACAATCATTCAGGTCAATTTGTGAGAATTCTCGATATCCAAAAACCAAAAACCCTTTTCTATAGAGACAATTCGCCATAGCAAACTGCTCTTTACCAACAGAGGTACTACAAGCTTTTAAATCTAAACTCGAAAGTCCTTCTGGAAGAGAGTCATTGGCTATAATACAGTTTCTGATTTCCAGTTCGTCATCTTGGGCGAGACAGGTTTTAAAAACAGAATAGGTCATTGGTTTTTGCGGACCCGTAGGCATTGGCTCATCAAAAGGAATACCACCACTGTTATCTTCTTTTCCACCATTTCCCTCTGAAGAAAATGGATCTGAACTAGAAATGGGCTTAAAGCGGCCATTACAATTTTGATAGAACATCAAGTTGAAAGTTAATAGCGAGACAATAACGACAACATAAACGTGAGACGATTTCATATACCTTTTCCCCATGGTCAAAAGACCCCGTGTACCACCCTCATCTAAAGCGAATGTCGTACCAAATACCAAGTTCGATCTCACCATGAGATCTTTGCCGCAAGCCCCTAAACTACTGAAATTATAAACGATAACTGGCCACCAAAAAGTCCAATTTTTTTGTCTATCTTCAAAACATAAAAAACATATACAAAAGCCCGAAATTAACCAAAGCTTAGACACCTCATTTATTGGGCGGGGTTTCTTTGACTGTATAGTCTTGATACACTCACTATTTTGTGAAAACTCTTTTTATAATTCAAAATCAAAACTCGCCTAAAAAGGGCCATCAGAGTGGGAGTGATGAATGGAATTTAATCCACCTTTAAAATCGGGACAGTTTCTTAAACGCTATAAACGTTTTTTTGCCGACATCGAAAAAGACGGCGAAGTCATAACGGCCCATTGCCCCAATACGGGTAGCATGAAGGGATTAAAGGAACAGCCAACGGAATGTCGCTTCTCTGTTAACGACGACCCTAAAAGAAAACTCAAAGCAACTCTAGAGATGATTAAAACTGAAACCTCGTGGGTGGGAGTGAATACCGCTCTTCCCAATAAGCTCGTCTATGAACTCTGGGCTTCGGGCCAAGTGAAACACTGGAAACCGTTTGATCGCGCTCAATCCGAAGTTAAAATCTCTGATAAGTCGCGCATCGACCTCGTGCTCTGGGAAGAAGCTAAAGCTCCTGACATTAAAAAGCTTTCCCATAAAATTATTGAAAAAGATGAATTTCCATTGCACATGATCGAAGTGAAAAATGTGACTCTCGCCGAAGGAAAAACGGCAATGTTTCCCGACGCGGTGACCGAGCGTGGACAAAAACATATCATCGAACTCATGGAGCTCATGGATCGCGGTTACACGTGCGAGTTCGTATTCACAGTTCAGCGTGAAGATTGCGCTATCTTCACTCCAGCTGCTGACATCGACCCAGAGTACGCACGCCTTTTGAAAGAGGCCCATAATAAAGGTTTAATAGTCTCGGCCTTTCCCTGCAAACTGACTGAATCCTCTATCGAACTCTTACCCAAGTCGCTTCCCATTAAATTTTAGACAAAAAAAAGCCCTCACTTTGAGGGCCTTTGCGCTAGATTTTATGAAAACTACTTCTGAACTATTTTTTCGCCAAATGACGATCAATAATTTTCTTAAACTCCGAAAGTGGGTAAGCACCCTTAAGAGAAACACCATTGATTAAATATCCAGGGGTTCCCGTAAAACCAAATTTATTGGCCTCTTGCTTATCTGCTTGGATCAACTCTTCGACAGAGTCTTTTTTAAGGTCCGCTTTCAACTTACTCATATTGATTCCACCAATTTTCTTAACCCATCTATCCATTACGGCAGCGGCTTCGTCATCGGAACCAACCTGTAAATCTCTTTGCCCAGCAAAAGTCATATTTTTGAACTCATATGCTTTTTCCGCGCTCTGCTTAGAGATCGCAATCATGTACATAGAAGCTAAACGAGCTCGAGGGTGAATCTGATCAATTGGAAAGTGCTTGAACACTAAACGAACTTTATCACCGTACTCTTGCATAATCTGATTTACTGTATCGCTTCCCTTGCGGCAGAACGGACACTGAAAATCAGAGTATTCAACGATTGTAATAGGAGCGTCTTTGTTTCCTTTGATAGCACGATCCGCTTGAATCTCTGGCTTCTTAGGGTTGGCAAATTCTGCCTCACGCTTTTTAGACTCCTCCTCAACCATTTTTTGTTCTTTTTGTTCGCGAGCCATTCGCGCTGCTTTGTTAACAGTTTCTAAAAATTGCTCGGGATTTTTCTCAATGGCAGAAAAGAGAATGTCTGGATTCTCTTCGATTACTTTTTTAATTTGTGCAGGATTGGGAGCACAGGCAACTGTCAGTAGGAATGAAAGCGCTAACACAGTTGTTAGGATAAGGTTCTTCAAGGCTTGCCTCCGAATAATGGTAAATATTTCTAATAATTGACAAATAATAGCCCGATTCTCGCTATCGAGGCCAGGTTTTTAATAAGAATAATAGCAAAATTGGTGCATAGCGAGGGGGTATTTTGTAAAAAAAAGATTACATAGGCCTTTCACTTGTCTGTTCTTTCCCACCATGGTCTTTGGTCTCCAGTGAGGTGGGTTGTGAGAAAATACCTATTTATATTCCTATTTATGCAAACTAGTTTTGCTGCACAGGCGTCTATAAACTCGACATCTGACCAGCTGATTTCGGTGAATGCTCATAAAATGCAGCGCGACCTAGATAAGTCCCTTGAAAAGATTCGCGACATCCGTCAAGAAACCTATTCGGATGGCTACAACGACGCAGAAAGTTTGGCTGTCGAAAGTGAAGGCAATGATCAATCTATTGAATTGCTCGAAGGGGAATTGACCAAGGTACTGGCACGACCCGATATCGATCATGCGCGAAACAATCTTTCTAACACTATTAGAAATGAACTTAAAAATTACTCCGCTTTCGAGCCCGTTCTTGCGCGAATCGCAGGTCGAGCCGTTGGAAAAGTCAAAAACCAGGGCCTCCCCTTGATCGAGAGAATCACAGCTCTTGAGATTCTAGATAATATCTTGGCCGAGTACCGCCCTGAATCTAAAACCAACGCAAAAGTTAAAACCATTTTTACGCAAATCTACAAGGCTGATATCCAAATCGATGAAGACTTGAAGGATCAACGTGCCCTCCTTTTAATGATCGAAAGAGCTTCGCCTTCAGAGAATGCACGCATCATTCTCGGCCTCGAAAAGAAAAGTTCTGGGTGGTTTTGGTAGTCAGGCCCATAGCCTAGCTGCCTCCATTTTTAGACTCAGCTAGGCCCTAAAGATTCCCGATAAGACATTGATGAATTGGGAATCGAGACTGAACAGCCAGATGATAATTTTGACGGGCCTCATTGTAGCCGGTCTCTTCGTCATAAATGCCTTTTTCTTACTGACTCCCCCTAATACTCAAATGGAACAAAAGTTGAGCGAAAGAAAGCGAAGCCCCGCTGCGGTCGAAGGCCAAAAGAAAATTCTTGAAAGCCCTGGGAGCAAGAGGGTGACTCGAATCCAAGAATTTCAATTAAACTGCTTTGATAATACCGAGATCTTTGTAGAAAGAGCTATCCGCCAGATTCAACTGACCATAGGCCACTGCCAATCTGTACCCTCAGAAACACCGAGTATTCAGCTAGTGAATATTAACAACAACTTCACCGCTAGCATCTTTTCTCTCAGCCAGAATCGCTATAAGACGGATCTGATCCAACTGAAACCCGGGAACAATGAAATCGTTATTCGAAGTCAAACTCTCGATGGCAAGAAGTCATTATCTCGCCTCTTTGTAAAAAGAAAATAAAAAAAACCAGAGCCGGGGAGCTCTGGCTTCCGAGAAGAAAACTTCTCTGAACGTTGGTTTCGGGGGGGAGGGGGGTTGTTGCCTATATGTAAGAGCAATCAAAGGACCAATTAGAATCCCTTTAGATTTGATTTGAAGTCAGTGCCAAAGCCTTTTGACAACTTTCGCCGGCACTTTGTCAGCTCACTTAACACCTGTCAGCACTCTCTAGATATGTAAAAACCCTTTACAATTTCAATGACCAAAGAGTCTCAACTCGGCCAAATTTGAATTCGTGCTTGAAAACTCGGCAGATTAATAGTGAAAAGAAATGGATGAAAAAGCGAACTATCAAATACTATCCAGGAAAACTCAACCAAGTGGTCACCATGGGGGGAGCCACTATTATATCGGTCTATCTCTTTTTCAATTATCTGGCTCTGAGTGAAAATGGCCTACTCGAGCCCTTGGAAATGACAAACTTGACGGCCTTTCTCGTGGGCGCTATGGCATGTATGTCTTTAGTGGCCTTTTATTACTTTATCTACTTCTTACTCGTGCGGCTAGAAACCGATCACAAAGGAATTTACGAGATTCACCCTCTTTTCGGTAAAAAGTCAGTCCTCTTCGCAGACATAAAGAAGTTTGCCGTCGTCTCTAATCGCGGACTCCACCACCGATTAAGAGTCATTGATTACGAAGGAAGGCGAATCAATTTGCTCTTTAATAGAGGCGCTCTTTACGAAGACCTTATCGAAAGTATGAAGAATTACGGCATCAAAGAATCCCAAGATGAGGGACGCCTCTTACCTCCACCCTACGCGGACGAACCCGAATCTTTAGTCTAATAGCTCCAGCTGAGACCTGCCAAAATCAGCCTCTCGCGATCGCTATCACCGGTTCCATTGGTGTAGGTGGATCCAGTCAATGAAGCCCCTAGGTTGGGCGCTATGCCCTGGCTCGCGGTAATCCGCCATATGCCATCGATATTCTTATAAAGTGTTTCTACGTAGGTTCTAGGGGCGACGCGCTTACCGAGGACGATAATTTCATCTTTGAGACCGTCTTCTCCGAATTCGAGAACAATTTTGGAATCGACCCAGGGGTTCTCGCCTTTGACCTCCAAATAATTACCACTCAAAGAGTACTTAGCTGAAAGTTTAAAGCTCTTCCCAACCTTAACATCAACTTTACTCACACGTTCTTTCAACTCGTAAACGGGCTTCATACTTGGACTATTTTTAAAGTAGTTGTCCGCATGGTATTCAACGACTCTTCGAACAACGTAGTCGCCAAATTTTCTTTCTTCGTCGACTTCTTCTTGAAAACTTCGCGAACGTCCCAGTTCATAACTGTAAAATGTGATGGGAGCCGGAAGGTTGTGAATCTGATCGATCGTCGAAAAGCCAAAGCGCTCTTCATAGCGATCGCGAAGTTCCTTCGTCAGCTTCGTATCGAAGATTACATCTTTAACGGGTCCATCTTTTCTTTCTGGATTGGGAACGATGACCATTTCTTCCATGGCCTGGCCCTTTTCAGAGTAAACATCAAAGGTATAACCCTCGCGAGGACCATAAAAGTCCCCTGGCAGCCTTGTTCGAGCAGAAGCAAGCTGGGCGGTACCGATGAGAATGGCTAAGATGGGCACTAAAACTCTCATACCTCTATTGTAATGCAAGGCACAGGCCTTGGAAAATATTTGTAAACACCTGAAATCACTTAATTTACAAATGTGAATTATTATTGCATTGTCTAAGGTATGGAGACTTTGCCATGAGGTGTCCCACCTCATTTTTGCTGTTTTGGCGCTCCATACGTGTTAGCCAAGGAGAAACTTTTTGAATAATGTAAGTGGAATGATGGGATCGATAGAACATTTCGACTTAAAAGCTCGCAGTGACCTGCATATAGCGAGAAAAATCTGGCATGCTACCGGCATCTCAATCATGGTACTCGTCCATGCGACCCAGCCCATCGAGGTCAGCTGGCTCGCTTTGGGTCTTTTTGCGCTTCTTATTGTACCCGGCGATGTCATACGACAGTACAACTCAAAGGTCAACTTTTGGGCCCACAAACTCTTCGGACCCGTCATGCGAAAGTCTGAAAGTAAGAGAATCTCAGGCTCATCTTTTCTCGTCCTCGGAGCTGCTTTAAATCTTTTATTTTTTGAATCAGACATAATTAATATATCACTGTTATTTCTTGCCTTCGGCGACCCCATTGCCAGCTACTTTGGTATTCGCTTTGGCCGAGAAAAGCTCGCCAACGGAAAAACTCTGCAAGGCTTCTTAGCCGCACTCGTCGTCTGCTCGATCATTGTCGGTGTCTATTGCTATTCGACAAATATATTGGTCGACCGACTTTGGATTGTTATTCCTATTGGCGGAATAATTGGAGCCCTTTCGGAACTCATTACTATAAAGAACTTAGACGATAACCTCAGTTTTCCAGTGCTCAGTTCTTTAGGCCTGAGCCTTATGTTTTATCTCTTCTCCTAAGAGAGAGATTTTGCTTCGACTCGTGGGCTTTGATAGTCTTAAAGGATAGAGAATGGAACCTATGGCCGAATCTAAACAAAATTTAAAACCCGTCGAGAAAGCGGGAAAACGTATTCGCGACAAAGTCGGAATTACGATCTATATTCTGCCGAACCTACTCACCACAGGAAACATGTTCTTTGGCTTTTTTGCCATAATTTACGCTATCCGAGGAGAGTACCTCTGGGCCAGTTATGCGATTGTTTCAGCAGCCGTTTTTGATTTGCTCGATGGCCGAGTGGCTCGAATGACTCGCACGACGAGTGATTTTGGCGCTCAATATGACTCCCTCAGTGACCTTGTCAGTTTTGGGATGGCTCCGGGCCTACTTCTCTACCTTTGGGCCTTGCAACCCTTTGGACGAATCGGCTGGCTCGCCAGCTTTGTCTATGTAGCTTGTGGTGCCTTGAGACTCGCGCGATTCAATGTCCAGCAGGCCACGGTCGAAAAGGCCTATTTTCAAGGGCTCCCGAGCCCTATGGCGGCTGGTATCGTCGCAAGTTCGGTCCTTGCCTTTACTGATCTCAAGCTCGAAGCCGGACGAAACTATATTCTTCTGGGCATGACCCTCCTTCTGGCTTTTGTCATGGTCTCCAATTTTCGTTACCGCAGTTTTAAAGACATCGACTTTAAACGCAAAATGCCCTTCCACTTTCTCGTTCTTGGGGTCATCATCTTGATCGTCGTAGCGATCAGACCCGAGGTTATGCTTTTTGTACTATTTTTGAGTTATGCTGTACTTGGCGCGATTTTTGGATTACTTAGATTAGGTCGACCCGTTCGACAAAAAATTCGCCGCGACAGTGATGAAGATTAATTCTTAGCTCGAGTCCTCTAGAAGGCCCTATCAAAGCCTCAAACAAAGACTGAGTCCATGAGCTCAAGGGCATCCACTTTGCTGATCAAGGCACTCAGTTGGAGCTTTTCCTATGAAAGATTTAAAAATTGGTATTGTCGGTGCTACTGGAGTCGTTGGAGAAACTTTTGTTTATCTTCTTCAAGAATTCAATATTCCCGTCGCTGAACTTCGTCCTTTTGCCAGTGAAAGTTCGCTCGGTAAAAAAATCACCTGTTTTGACGAGAAGTATCCCTGCCAAGTTTTAAAACCTGGCTGTTTTGAAGGTCTCGATGTGGTTTTCTTTTCTTCAGGTGACCCGATCAGTAAGGAATGGGCACCGCAAGCGGTTAAAGAAGGGGCCTTTGCTATCGACAATTCGGCGGCCTTTCGCATGGATGACAACACCCTTCTCTGTGTTCCCGAAGTCAATGGCGATCAGCTTCCAAAGGCAGGTGATGCACCTGCAATTATAGCAAATCCTAATTGCTCAACCATTCAATTGGTTGTAGCACTGAAACCATTGGCCGAAAAATATGGCCTTAAAAGTGTTCGCGTAGCCAGCTACCAATCAGTGAGTGGCGCTGGAAGAGACGGTCTTGACGATCTCCTCGAACAATCAATGCAAGTCCTCAACGGTAAAGAAGTTACGGCTGGTAAAACTTTCGATCAACAAATTGCTTTTAACGCCATCCCTCAAATCGGTGGCCTTAGAGATGACGGCTTTTGCTCGGAAGAGTTTAAAATCATGAATGAGTCGAAAAAGATTCTCTCGCTCCCCGACTTACCGATCTCAGCCTTTACAGTGAGAATCCCATCAATTAACGGGCACTCCGAAGCTGTTTGGTTTGAGCTCAATCAAAGTGTGGCAACTGAGGACATCGCAAATCTTTTACAATCCTCAAACGGCATTGAAGTGGTCTCCGAAAAAGATCCGCAAAAGTACCCGATGAATGTCACGGCATCTGGCCAGAACCCAGTTTATATCGGTAAGTTACGTCAAGATCCCGCTTTTGATAATTCATTCCAGATGTGGGTGGTTGCCGATAATTTGCGAAAAGGTGCGGCCCTGAATGGTTTGCAAATAGCTCAAGCTATTTTTGACAGGCTTTAGAATTTCATGAGAAAATCTTCAGAGTTAGGACCGGGAGGCCACTCTGAAGCTAATCCTTAGCAAAATTATATTACTTCTTTTGCTCATACCTTTGTCTAGTGGTGCGACTGTTACCGTATCCGATGTCGATGGCGCTTCTGCAACTCTTGGTGTTAATTCTGCCGATGACGAAGACTCGGTAATCATCTTTGGCGGAACAGCGGGAGACGATGACGTCGGTGGTTGCGTCGATAAAGACAATAACAATACCTGTAACAACTGTATCGACGGAACTTTAGCTGGCACCGTTCGCGATATGAATGCCTGTAATCGCACGCGAATTTATGACGGTTTGATTTTAGATATTCGACTCAGTTCTGATTCTAAAACGGGTGATGTCATTATTACTTCCTCTGATGGCACCACTAAATTAACAAGTGTCAATAATCCGTTTCTTAGTTCAGCCGGCAATTCAGTAACACTCAGTATTCGGTGGCTTACTATTTGCTCAGCTATGACACTAACGAGTTGTGAGGATTCTGGAACTGCGAGCTTTCGAATCGGGGTTGATACCGATAACGATGATCAGCTCGACTCTAGCGACGATGATTTCATTTCTATTAGTGTTCGCGTGCAAAAAGACATCGGTCAACAGGCCGGTAGTGAGATCAGTGAACATTCCGATTGCACGACGGCAGCTACGAGCGCCGGACTTTGTAATTTTTCAGTCGTACCCGGTGACGGAAAGGTTTTTATTCGTGATCTTGAGGCTCCCGACGGCTTCCCTGCTACGAGCAATAACATTACTTTCAATCGAATTTTATTCTTGTGTACGGATGGCAACACTACTTTTGATGTAGCGGCCTTCGATAATATCACGCCACTTTCGGTTTGTGGAGAGCTCGAAATCGAGGAAGAATCCAACGGCTCCTTTGTTCTTTCAAGTGAAGTCATCGAGGGATTAGAAAATAATCGAGCTTACTATTTTAAAATCGCTTCCGTCGATCAAGCGGGAAACATCGGCTATTTTACTCCGGGCGATCGAAGCCTCGATACGACTTGTATTGATGGTGGAACAACCTGCCACTTTGCCATTCCCGGCGAAGTTTTAGGAGTACTCACCGGCGACAATGCTTGCTTTATCTCAACCGCTGCTTTTGGCAGCTCAATGCACTCAAAAGTTAATAGTTTTAGAAAATTCCGCGATCGTTTTATGTTAACCAATCGACTTGGCAGCATCCTAGTCGACTATTATTACCAAAAAGGCCCTCGGGCAGCACGGTTTATCGGCGCAAGCTCTTTTAGAAAGTCATTAGCTCGCACAATACTTTGGCCGGCCTGGCTTTTTGCCGAAATGAGTCTTCAATATGGTTTACTCACGGCCATCTTCTTTGCACTTTCACTCCTAATCATTGGCCTCGCTATGCTCAAAATCCTTTTTAAAAAACTCCGTAAGCGCCACGCACAAATCATTGCCCTTATTTTCATCGTTAGCTTTAGCCCTGCGATCAAAGCTCAAGGTTACGAGGACGATTCCGTTGATCGAAGTTTGGCTTTGACAAATGCCGAAGCTGACGAGTCTTCAGAGCCTATTCAAAAGGAACCTCCCTACCCCAACAGCCAAGAGCGCGAGTACGAAATCACTGAGAAGATGAACAATAAAAAGGGTAAAAAACCTTTAAGCCTCACTCCCGTCGTAAAGGCCGATGGTAGTTATCAATACGAAATAGAAGAGTCCCCACTTGAAGGCTCTTTCGCATTTCATGTCGGTATTTTTGGCCCTCTCGATATCACAAATCCTGTCAATGGATTCACCTTCGAAGACATTTATGGTGAACAACCGGGACCGGTTTTATTTTTTGATTACGATTGGAATTTGTTTCGCGGCCTAGGTCATTTAAATTTACGCTTCACTTCTGGGGCCTATATTGCCCAAGGAAAGGGGCGATTCGCGGACCCCACTCGAGCTGACGAAGAACCGCTCGAGCAATTTACTTTTGTCCTCTTGCCCAACTCTCTGACCGTTCAATACAAATTTCAATACTCTGACACCCAGTTTTTTGTACCCTATATTGAGGGTGGAGCTGGCTATTTTACCTTTGCAGAATTTAGGGACGACAACGTCGGACCCAAGTTTGGTGCTTCGGCAGTGACGATTGCTGGCGGTGGCCTACAAATCCTCCTCGACGGCATCGAGCCTCGATATGCAGCCCAGTTAGATCGCCACTACGGCGTCAACCACACCTGGTTTCTCGCCGAATTCAAGGCGATCGTCGGCCTCGATAACGAATTCGACTTCACATCCGCCCTTATTAACATCGGCTTCCTCGTCGAATACTAGGTAGAAGCTTCCTTTTGGTAGCATACCTGCATTATCCTTCAAGCATAGTCTTTCGCAGCACTTCGACACAGGTGCGCTACCAAAAGGAAGCTTCTACCGGGAGGATTTGGCGTAAATCTCAATTGATTTGCGAATTTCTTTGAAATGCATGGGGATGCGAATATAGGGAATTCGGCTGATATTCAACTTTTCAGTCTGTTGAGTTTCTTTGCCTAAATCGTGCTCGACTTTTAAATGTAAGGATTCACTTGCTTTATTCTGCTCCATCAACGGAATGAATGCGTCCAGTCCACAGGTCTTTAGCCATTGAACAAAAAACTCGTTTTCCCGCTTTAGATGCGACGTAAAGTCAGTTTCCAGCATTTTGGGATGCGCAAAGAAATACTTGTTAGAGATAATCGGTTGGTACCCGCTGGCCAAAACTGAACAAATTCCCATTTGCTTGTTAAGAACCTCAGCAAAGGAATTCGGAAGCTCTTTAAAGAACACGGAGTGAATCATAGAGAGACTGTAAAACCGGCTCCTTCTGAACTTCTGGATTTGCTCGCGATCCAGAGCTTCAAAGCCTTTCAGAGGATAGGTTCGCTGAAGCTGCCCCTCGATCAACATCAAGTCCGCAGCGAACATCATTGCAAAAACCGATGTCGAGTGAACCGCAAGCTGGATCGCCTTCCTCAATAGTCGGTAGGCCTTTTCCACATCATTTTTTTGAATGTGCTGGGCCAATCGCACACTGAGAAGACTTCGAAATTCAAAAAATTTCGAAACCTGCAATTCTTCCAATTCCTCAATTTGTTGCATGTAATTCTGATCTTTTAAGGCTCCCAACGCCTTCTTTGCTCCATCACTCGCAAAGAGGTTCCAATGGTCAAAATCATGGATTTTGTCGAGCCAGGAAATATCGATGTCAGCCCATTCTGGGTAGGTGAGAAAATTGAGGAGCTGCCCCTCCGACGAAGTCGAAAGCCTTTCTCGATCAATAATATCGAGAATTTGCTTCAGACCTTTATCTGGGACCCCTTCTGCTGGCAAAAAGCCAACATAGGCTTCTATAAAGGGCTGAAAGTTCACCTTCCAGGGACTTTTCTCAAAATGGGGAAGTTGTGACAATTCAACAAGATCCTCCAGGACCTCTAACCTCTTTTCAGCCAAATCAGTCATCTTATCTTTGATTTCCGGAATGGAGTGTTTGGCAATAATCATTTGAGAAAAGATTGGAATTATCCCAAAAGAAAAAAGGAGCACAATTACGAGAATTGTGATGATAATTCTAAGGATGATTTTCATTGCTCAGCCTCTCGATTCGGAGATATTTTTGTCTGACAATAATGCAAACGAGACCATAGTAAAAAATCGAGTCTTTGTCAGACAACCCATTTTTCAAAGGCGCGACCTCATTTGTCAGACAATTTCCAAAATTGAGGAGGTTTTTGCTAAACAATCTCACTTTTGACGATAACGAATTGTCTTACATTGGCTCACAGACCAGGGTCTGGGGGTGATTCGACAAATATCCATTGAATTTTGTCTGACAATCGACAATAAATCTCCCCATGTCTTTGAAACCCCGATACCGACTTACACTCGCCTATGACGGAACTGATTTTTTCGGCTGGCAAAAACAAAACAAGCCCGATCAGCCCAGCATCCAGGCTGAGCTCGAAGAAGCTCTGAGCAAAATCTTCAATGAAAAAATCCAGGTCATCGGTTCGGGACGTACAGATCGCGGAGTTCACGCTAAGGCTCAGGTTTGCCACTTCAACTCTCCTTTGAGACTCATGTCTAGCTTCGATTTACCCTATAAACTCAATGAATTGACGGCTCCTGGAATATGCGTGCACAGGATTCAAACCTGTCCACCGCGTTTTCACGCTCAACTTTGGGCAAAAAAGAAAACCTACGACTACTTCATCGATCCCCGCAAAAGGCCCGATGCCTTCAATCTCAGGTACTCTTGGCACTATCCCTATCGCCTGGACTTGGTTGAGCTCAATAAAATGGCAGAACTCATCACTGGAAAGATGGATTTTAAGAGTTTTCAATCTAAGGGAACACCGACTCCAACATCGGTGAGAACGATTCTCAATTGCAAATGGGAGGAACTTGAGGATGGACGCCTTCGCTTTCGAATCGAAGGCGATGGCTTTCTCAAACAAATGGTGAGAAACATCGTTGGTACAATGATTGGCTTGCAAAAAGATGAAATAGCGCCCGAAAAGATTACGGAGATCATCGAAGCTCAAGATCGACAGAGAGCAGGCGGGACCGCCCCTGGCCATGGCCTCTTTATGGACCACGTTGACTATGGCCCAGATACTGACGGGTTGTGTAAGGAGTTTTAAGGGCCCTCAGAGCCTTTGCGAGCTACATTCGGCGAAGCCCTGCCCCCTTCTAATAAAGCACAACTCCTCACTGGTAAGTAATACCCTAAACTATTATTATTATTAGATTTTTGCTTAACTACCCAGATTTATTGAACTTTGCTCAACCCTCTTCAAAAATTAGAAAATAAGCCTATAAAAAACACCTAACTATTGACAATAAGTGACGAAGCCAGTACAAACCAACGTCTTGCTAAAGTTTTAAGCTCTATTTGATATTGGAGATATCAATGAAAACATGGTCTGCAAAAGAAGGCGAAATTAATCCGAACTGGTACGTAGTTGATGCCGAAGGTAAAAACCTTGGTCGCCTATCAACTCAAATCGCCACTGTATTACGCGGCAAACACCGCCCCACTTTCACGCCTCACATGGATACTGGTGATTTCGTCGTTGTTATCAACGCTGACAAGATCACAATGACTGGAAATAAATGGGATGACATGAAGTACTACCGTCGTTCACGTTGGTTTGGTTCTTTGAAAGAAACAACGGCTCGTGAAATGCTCGATAAAGATCCTTCTTTCATCATCAAAGATAGTGTTCGCGGAATGCTTCCGAAGAACCGTCTTGGTCGTAAAATTATTAAAAAATTAAAAGTATATGCTGGTCCTAACCATCCACACGATGCTCAGAGACCTGAAGCTCTTAAGGTAAACTAAGGAAGAGATTGAATGGCTGAAGAAAAAGTATTCTACGCAACAGGACGCCGAAAAACCTCTACTGCCCGTGTATTTTTGAAGCCGGGTAGCGGAAAGATCGAAATCAACGGTAAGACAAGTGACAACTACCTTAGTCGCCCGTCTTCTAGAGCAACAATTGAGCAACCTTTCCAAGCAATTTCACAAAACGGAAAGTTTGACTGCTACATTACTGTAAAAGGTGGTGGTGAGTCTGGACAAGCCGGCGCTATTCGTCACGGAATTTCTAGAGCTCTTACAATCTTTGACGAAGAGAACAGAAAAGCTCTTAAGAAGGTTGGATACCTTACTCGTGACTCTCGTATGGTTGAACGTAAGAAATATGGTCTCCACAAAGCACGTCGTAAGTCACAATTCTCTAAGCGTTAATCGCAAGAGTATTAAAATTTGTTTTATCAAAGCCAGGTTTCACACCTGGCTTTTTTTGTGCCCTATGAATATCGATGGGGACCGCCCTAATTGCAAAACCACCAGAGTTAATTGAATTATAGTAATCCCCTAGGTTCATTCTTTTAACTAAAAGTGAGGGGGTAAAAAAGAAGAAACCCTGGCGGGAACCAGGGTCTCCGGGTATTGGGTATAGGTAGGGACGACTCTTCGGGGAAAGAGTCACAGGTCGGGGAACCTGAACATCGGGGGGACGATGATACTTTTATATATAGCAAGGGCCAGACCAGCTCAGAACAGCTTTAAATTGGCGCATACAGAGTTCTAATGTGTATAGTTGCTGCTAGGGTGTGACAATTTATCAGTCGTCACAATTCTACAGTTTGCGAACTCTTTTGATAGGCTTCGAACAGCTGTACATTTGTTAGGAATCTAACATTCGTTTCAAAGTGAGATTTCTCGCTCAACCCCATAAGGGCCGCTCTCAAATCAAACCTGAGAAGAGTATTCCTTAATCAATTTCAAGCCCGATAGATCGAAAAAAATAGGCGAGCTCTCGCTCGCCTGTTATTCGTCGCTTTACAGAAAGGAACTTGGAACCTAGAACTTCTGATCAACCGTCAAGCCGACAAAACGCCCTGGCTGTGGAGCCTTAGTGTTAAGCCAGCCCTCAGGCCCTTCACCAAAAGGAGAGGCGTGCTCGTATTTTTCGTCTAGGAGGTTACGTGCAAACAGAGTTAAAGAGCCGTCTTTCCAAAGGTCTTTGTAATGAATAGAAAGGTCGACTAAAAAATGCCCATCAATCTTTCCAATTCCATTGGTAGCCGTAGCATCAAGAAAACTAATTTCATCAGACCAGCGGAGTCTTGTATCGAAACTCAATTGATCCATCTTATAGTTTGCTCCCGCAGAGACCTTGCTTTGCGCCACCTTGTTGAGATCTTCTCCACCGTCTTGCTCAGCATTGAGGTATGAGTAATAGAGGTAGGCAGTAATGTTGTCCTGTTGATAATCGAACTCTAATTCAAAACCAGATGACTTTGGCTCACCCTGGTTTACATTGCTACTCCATCCACCATTATTTTCGGGACGAATTAAATTCTTAATGTTGTTCATAAATGAATTAAGAGAAACATTGAGGTTTTTGGTGAGTAAGTACGAAAAGTTCAACTGAATCGTTTGCAACTCTTCTGGCTCAAGATCCGGATTGGGAAAATATCCAAAGGTACCGGCGCTCCAATGCTCAAAAGCAAGGTAACGCGAAGGTTTGATATAGGCTTCACCATACAAGAGTTTAGCAACAAATTTATCATCCGGAGTATAGACGACACCCGCTCTTGGCGTGAAAACCCCATAGTAATCGGAGTTATAGTCATAGCGAACACCAACGTTAAACTGCCATACATCATCTGGTGCATAATTCGCTTCAGTGTATACACCTGCCCCGGTATATGGTCTCACACCGAAGTTGAGAGTCTGATTACGAAACTCAACGGGAATATTAGTGTCATTCGGGTATGTGATTGAGTCGACAAGGTCGTCTCTATCAAATGGAGTGTTTAAGTTGTTTCCTTTTGCAAAGGCATCGACTGATTCAGCTTTGAAACCCGAAACCAATTTATACTTTTTAGAAGGTCTCCATTCTAACTTCTCCTCAATATACATGGCTGTGTTCTTACCATACTTATACTGAAGGAATGGTCCCTGATAGTAGAAAACTGAATTGGGATCGATTTCATAATCTTCATAACCTATCAATGTATCAAGTGTCCAATTCTCGCCTTCAAAAGTGTGCTCAACAGTGATTTTATTTTGCTTTTGATTCCATACATAGCCAGCATCAAACTGAAAAAGTGCAGGAGACGTTGATTGCCCACCCGGTTCATTGGCATTCTGATGGTAGAAGGTAACCTTAGCTTCACCAATATTAGTCACCCAGTGTACTTCAAAATCATTAACTGGCTGCTCAAAACCTAATCCAAGAGTGTTGTAGGTATCAAATGATTCAAAACCTGTTGGATCAAACCCTTTACTAAAAAATCTTCTGTAAGAAATCATTGAATTCACTTTGTCATTGAACTCATGACCGACTACGACTCCGGCATCTATCGTCTCTGGATCGCCGTAACTGATATTCACAGCTCCCATATTTCCGTCTTTTTTGTAGTCTTCGAAACTCTTAGAAATTACATTCACAATACCCGCATAGGCATCAGCACCGTAGTGAACCGCTCCCGGCCCATAAACGATTTCAATTCGTTTTACATTAAATAATGGGATGTTATTTCCTAGAACGAAACGTTCACCAGTAATCGCATTAAGGCGTTTACCATCTTTAAGAAACAGGAGCTTATTAGCGCCAAGAAGACCACGATTCATCGCAAGCGTTCTTACCTCACCCGTTAACTCTTCGGACACATCAAAGCCCGGAAGGTCACGAAAAATATCCTTAAGATCTCGATATCCTCTTTCTTTGATTTGGCTCTCTGTAATTACCCGAACCGTTGCCGGAGTTTTTCTTAGACTCTCTTCTGATTTCGAAGCTGTTGTCACCGTAACATCAAGAAATTGCGTAAGATCCATATTATCAACATCAATGTCTTGAGCTTGGGCCTGAAAACAAAACAGCATTGCAAACAAAATAGTTAGTGATTTCATAGGGTTCCTCTCAAATTGCATATGATCAATGTTACTCAAATTGAGACGATCAACAACTTCTATTGAAATCAAACAGGACTTTAGACCATTAACCGATAGAAACAAAATCTAGCCATTTAGAAGAGATAAATTTATTTGCTCAATTGAGCTTCGACACAAGAAAAATACCGATTATTGAGAACGTCAATCTCCCATTGCCCGTCTTCTTCAACTTCCTTCAGAAGTTCGACTTTTCCTTCGGAGTTAATTTTGACATCCTTTTCAACATCGATAAGCAATTCGACTTCCCTTGAACCTTTTGCTGAAAAAAAGGGCACGTAAAAACTTTGGATTTGAATTTGATCCGTAATCACTTCAGGAAATAAAGACGCCTGGGTCATAAACGAAACACTCAGGTTTTTTAGAAGAAATTTAACTTTGTTAGAACTGTTGATCCATGCTGTCCAGCGCATGATTCCCAATGAATTGATCAAACGATTTTGCGAAAAGTCCACATGGACAGTGTCAATTTCAGTGAGGCTTGGAAGAGCAGTTTGCTCATTTAAAACTTCTGGTGCCTTGTAGGAGAGCTCGTTGTTTTTATCAGACATAGATGTAATTATTTTTTAAAAAGAACAAGGGATCAACCTATTTCTAGGAGGATCCCTCATTTATCAATTTAAGCCCTATTCTATTTCTTTATAGATTTGGCCTTTCGAATGAGCTTAATAAATTCATCTCGATACCCTTTGTCGTCCTTACCTTGACCTTCGATAGCCCATTCCAAAACATTGTCAAAATTGGCTGTTCCAGAGTGCTTGGAGTCCCGAAGCAGCATTCCAAAACCAGCCACTGCGGCAGCAAACTTAAAGTCCGGCTTTGCTCTTTCGAAATTAGTTACATCAGACTTAAAAGGGAATTCCAGTAACTCACTTTTCGAAGCATCTGGCTTTTTGTAGCGCAACTTTAGCGTCAACCACTCATCAGAAGCCTTAGCCTCGGGCTTCTTGGCCGCTGGTTTTTGATACTTAAGAGAATCTACAGATCCAGGAACCGATTGCCCAGCAGGGACAATTTCATAAAGCGCTGTCACTCTGTGGCCTGCACCCAACTCACCGGCATCTTTTTTATCATTGTTGAAGTCTTCCTTGGCAAGCATGCGATTTTCATAGCCAATCAAACGATAACCCGCAACCTTACCAGGATTGAATTCGATCTGTAACTTTACATCCTTGGCGATCGTGACAAGAGTTCCACCCATCTCTTCAACAAGAACTTTTTTTGCTTCTTTAGTTGTATCGATATAGGCATAGTTACCATTTCCTTTATTCGCGAGTTTTTCCATTTTATTGTCTTTATAATTACCCATTCCAAAGCCAAGCACTGACAAGAACACTCCCGTTTTCGCCTTCTTTTGAATGAGGTCGACCAGACTTCCTTCGCTACTCACTCCGACATTAAAGTCTCCGTCAGTGGCAAGAATCACTCGATTCACACCTTCTTTAATGAAGTTCTCTTTGGCTACTTTATAAGCGAGCTCAATTCCTGCTCCACCATTTGTTGAACCACCGGCCTGAAGCTTGTCGAGGGCTTTTAATATATCCTCTTTCTTATCTCCACTTGTCGATGGAAGGACTAAGCCTGAATTTCCGGCATATACGACAATTGCGATTTTATCTTTTTCTGTAAGATTATCGATTAAGAGTCGCATGGCTTTTTTAACGAGAGGAAGCTTGTTACCGTAATTCATTGAACCAGAAACATCGAGTAAGAATACTAAGTTACTACCCTTATCATTCCACTGAATTTCTTTTCCTTTAAGTCCAACGCGAAGAAGGTAGTTACTTTCATTCCATGGAGCTTTAACAAGGTCCATAGACGTAGAGAATGGGGCCTTTCCTTTGGGCGCATCGTAATCATAGCTGAAATAGTTAATCATTTCCTCAATACGAACCGAATCCTTAGGCGGCATCTGCCCACTATTGAGGAATCTTCGCATGTTCGCATAAGATGCAGTATCAACATCAATTGAGAACGTTGAAAGCGGATGATCGATTACCTTCTTAAAGTCATTTTCAGTAATCGTGCTGTACTCTTCAGCATTCATTTCAGAGTCATTGAACGAAGGCTCTGGCATCGGTGATGTCGGCGGGAGTATATGTCTTCCCCTACGACCTAATCCGAAGCTTTGACCACCTGAATTCATTCGTTTTCTTTTGGCAAGATAGGTCCGCCCTTGGGTCCCACCAACTGCGGCCGACTCTCCCTTTTTCACAGAACTTACTTTTGAAGCAACCATTTCCATTGGTTTAGAGGCAGGTCGCCCCGGACCCGCATCTTGCTCCGATTCAGCGACATTTTTAAGACCGGCAATGGGAGCCACCTTACGATCTTTCCCAATGAGAGTAATTGTATCCGGCTTTTGCACGGTTCCATTAACTCTTTGTTGATCAAAGTCAATTTTCTTTGATTCCGTTCCGGTGGGTTGATTGTTGGCAATTTCATCTCTGTTAGCAATTGTTTCCTTAATCTCTTGCTGGCGAATGACACCTTCATTAAATCCACCCATAATATGCTGGTTCATGACGATGACACCTGCCACTGACGCCGCAGCAAGGGCCGGAACTCCAATCATTAGAGATTTTTTATAACGCTGCCAAAAGCCCAAAACTTTTGTCTCTTCAGCCTGTGCCTCGGACCGAACTTGATCCGTTTTATTTACCTCGATTTTAACGGGCTCATAAACTTCTTTCTTAAATTCTGAACTCAACAATTCTGTCGTTTCACGAACAGCTTGAACGGCTTTTTGTAATTCTTCACTATTATTCAGCTCTTTTTCAAAAGCGATTCGATCTTGTTCAGACAATTCATTTAATACATATGCAGTAATTCTATAATCAGTTAAATCTGGTCTCATTAGTGACCTCCTTGAATGGCAAGTGACTCTCTTAGCTTCAGTACACCTTGATGGATGAGCACACCCACATGGTTAACAGTGCATCCGGTAATTTCACTAATTTCTTTGTAAGAGAGATCTTCTTGAAACTTGAGACGCAAAACTTCTCTATGTTTCGATGGTAAGGTTTCAATTTTCTTTAGAATGTTCTTCTGAGCTTCCTCTTTTTCCATAACTACAGAGGGCAGCTCATTTGGACATTCAATGGACTCCTGGTCGCCTTCGTTAAAGTGACTCATACGGTTTTCCTTTCGCAAATAATCAATACACGAATTGCGACAGGACTTAAAAAGCCAGACTTTGACTGCTGAATTATGAATTTGATCCTGATGCTTCCAAAAACTTAAAAATACATCTTGAACAACTTCTCGCGAGACTTCCAAACTGTGCACGATACTGACGGCATAACGGGTCAGTGAATTTTGGTGCGTCTCTACTAGCTTCTGAAAAATCTTCGCCCCTTCGGGCTTTTCAAGTGTCGCCATTGCGTTACCTCGTTTGCTGTAAAAACGTGCGAAAGGAGGTTTTATTACAACATTTTTAATTTAATTTTGTGAGCGCTAAGTGATTGAAATGACGAGACTAAAGCTTAGATTTTCAAATCTGTAAACGGCCTTTTACAAGGGAGTTCCACACTCGGGTTAATAGAGAACGTTTTGTTTTAAGACAATATCTGACGAGAAGACTTCTATTGAAAAACACCAGGCAAAGAAAAAAAGCTCAGTTAAAAACTGAGCTTTTCTAATTATTATCAATTAATCTTAATGTAAGTTCGCATGTAAGTTCGCTATATAAATCGATGAATTCATATTGAATCGAATTCGATCAATATTATTTTCCGTTTTTCTTCATTTCTTCCATTTGTTTTTTCAGTTTCTCCATCATTGCTGGATCCATGCCCTTATTAGGATTAAAAACAGGCATAACAAATTTCTTGTAACCTTTCGGTGGTTGAAACTGAGAAGATTGGTATGAACGCGACTCTATTTTGGCCAAGGTCATTACTGAAGACTCTTTATTATTTAAGAAACGAACCCATATTGGATAGGCTGTTCCACCCACTAATTTTTTAAACTCATCCATAGAGGGCATGGACTTATCTTTGGGCATGTACTTTTCCATACGATTATTGAAGTTTGTCATGATTCGGTCAAAGGACTTCAGATCAGACTTCGAAAGGCCAAGATCAGACATTTTTGCCAAACAAGACTCTGACACAGCCTTCTTACCCTCCATAACCTTAAACATCATACATTTCTTGCCTAATTTTTTAGACGGTCCAATCTTTTTAAAGCTATATTTAGTTTTCGAATTTTGTTTATTGCCCATAAACCTTTGGGCGTTTCTCATCATCTCAGCCATGTCCATATAGGTTTTCTGACTGGGAATCACCTGCAACATCTGACCTTCGCGGTTCATCAACATATAGGAACCTGCAGCGGGATTCTTCTTGCCCGGCTGACCCGTTGCCATTCCGTAGACTTTCATGCCGTACTTAGAAACATCCATTTTAATTTTAGACTTATGGGTTTTGCCCTCAGCCTTAGCCGTGATTTCCTGTTCGAGGTAAACGCCAGCGTGAACGGTAAACGAAAACAAACTGATGAGTGCCGTGAGCACTAGTGTATTTTTCATAATGCAAATCTCTTTTTAAGTTTAATTAAAATTCGATAATGTAATTATCGGGATCGACAGGTACGTTTTCAACACGCACCTCGTAGTGAAGGTGAGGACCTGTTGACCGACCTGTGTTTCCTACCGCTGAAATGATATCCCAACGTTTCACCTTTTGGCCAACTTTTACAAATAACTGAGAGTTATGACCATAGCGAGTCACAACACCGAAACCATGATCGATAGAAACGAGACGCCCGTAACCTGGATCGTATCCAGCAAAAGAAACAACTCCATCAGCCGGAGCGTAAACTGGCGTTCCAGGAGCAGCTGCCATATCTAAACCATTGTGCATCACCGGACGATTCGAAAACGGCGAAATTCTGTATCCAAATTTAGAGGTAATCCAACCGCGAACAGGCTTAATATTTGGAGTGGCATTAATTCGACTTTCTTTTTGCTCAAGTCGTTGCCAAAGGCGAAGAACATCCCGCTCTCTGAGTTGCGTATCTCGAACCGCCTGATCGATACGAATAGCTAAAGAAGCATAATCTCTTTGCCCAGAGACCGAAAGCTCCCCTTTTGTCGCATTAACCGGTGGCTTCTCTATAAATATAGAGTCTTGTTGTTGCAAAGCTGCCGCTGGAGCTCTCTCATCGACATCGACATTAAGGCTATTTAAATCCTCTTTCGTCTTTACTCCAGGGCCCATGGCTAATTTCAAAGTACGATTTGGATCAGCCGATTTCGTAATAAGTTTCAGTTTTGTCGTGTTAACTTTGGTTCGCTCGAGTGCTTTTTCAAGGGCATTGAGCTTACCTTCGACCACTCGAAATTGTTGGTGAAGAAGCTTATTCTCAGCTCGTAGCTGCTTATTTTCAATAGATTGGGCAAGGAGACCAAAATAATCGACGACCATGGCAGAAAGCACGAGTAGGGCTACTGCTCCCAAAAAACTAAAAGCGCGCAACCACGTCGTAGAAACGACAAACTTACGGGTCGCTCCCTTTCGATTACTCACTAATAAAATGGTCATCTTCTTTTTGTCCAAAACTTAGCTTCCACCTAAATTTTATATCTCAACCAAATTCTTGCTATACTTTGTACCTTAGATAAGTGGTCGAATCGCGTCAAACATAAACCGACTCAACTAAGGTTTTGAATAAAGTACCATACACGTAATGTTATCATCCCCACCGGACTCTTTTGCCTCTTCTATCGCTCTAGGCACAATTTCAGCCGGATGAAGCTCTTGACACATTTTGTTAATCCTCTGATCAGAGACAAGTCCACTCAAACCATCGGAACACATAAGGACCATCTCGCCCTCTTGGAGATTGCGTTCGATAATATCGCACTCCACATCGCGCTCAAAACCCACACTTCGAGTTATTACATTTCGAGCTACAAAATTATCAATATTTTCCTCGCTGATCAGCCCCAGCTTCAGCTGCTCATTGACCAGCGAATGGTCTTCGGTAATTTGCCACAGGTAGGGATCAGAAAAAAGATAGGCCCGCGAGTCCCCAACGTTTCCAATATACAAAGTATCCTTGTGCATGAAAGCCACAACCAAAGTGGTCCCCATCCCTCGGAGCTCAGGATTTTCAACATTACTCTTATCAAAAATGGCATTACTGGCTTGCTTGTAGGCTTCGTTGATTAAGGTCTTTGGAGAAATGTTTTTACCCATTTCAGTGTAGTAGCGAGCAAAGACATCGCGAACGGTTTCGACCGCCATCTTAGAGGCCATGTCTCCCCCGCGGTGACCGCCCATCCCGTCGGCTACCATGTACAAACCGAGTTCACGATCCACGAGGAAGGCATCCTCATTTCGCTCTCGCTTCATACCGATATCAGTCTGACACCAAACTTCTAAACCCATAGTCTACAGTTTAACCAAGCAAAATCAGGTAACCAAGCAAAAACTCAAAGGATTTCACCGGACAGGACGCTTTCCGGTCACTAGTCCGATAAAAGTCGAAGTCGTCCGAAAAATCACTCTGGACCCGCTTCCAGCCTCAATTCTGGCGCGAAAATACCGATACATCTCTAAAGGACTTTTATGAACAAGAATAGACTCTTTATCACAGCTATTATTCTTTCTATTGCACTTCACTTGCTTACGTCCTTTGGTCTATTTCTCGCTGAATACAACCCGCCCAAGGTACAACAAGACCCCTTTAAAAACGCTGTCGAACTTGTAGACGCTGAGACCTTGAAAAAACTCCTCAAAGATTCAGGCGGCCAAATCGTTGAACAAAACGAAAAGGCCCTCAACGACGAAATCCCCGAGGATGCTAAATTTCTCAGCAAAAACAACCAAAAGGTTGTCCAAGAGACGAAGGCCGCTAAATCTGGAAAGTACAAAAACACCAATGACCAGCACACGGGACCAAAACCAACCTCGCAAAAGCAAATGGTTCAGGTCAAACCTCCGCAGCAAATCAAACCCAATAAGGGTAAGACATTTACCACACAAAAGAATTCACCAGTGGCTTTGCCTAAGCTGGTCGACCTCAAGCCGAGCTTTAAGCCTGGAGAGACCTTTACTCAGCACCAACCAAAAATTCAAAATGCTGGCGGTGCGGGACCGAGCCAAACGGATGACTATCTAAAGGATGTTAAAACTGGCTTACAAACCCTCTTAAGTACTCGGGAATTCGTCTATTACTCCTATTACTCGCGCATCAAAAACAAGCTTCGCCAGTACTGGGAACCCATGATCAAAGAGAAGATTACCCGCCTATTGCGTTCGGGCCGAAGTATTGCTTCGAGCTCTAACAGGGTCACTAATCTCGTCATTACACTCGACCAGAAGGGTCACCTAGTAAAGGTCCAAGTCGTTGGTGAATCCGGAGTTCGGGACTTAGACGATGCTGCCATTGAGGCCTTTGAAGAGGCCGCCCCTTTTCCAAACCCGCCCAAAGGGATTGTCGAACAAGATGGTACCATTAAAATTCGTTGGGACTTTATCCTCGAGGCCTAAATCCCTGTAATTACTCTCTCAGGACCTGATTTAAGTTTAGTTTTTTTCAATAATTTCAGATATTTACCCTACCCTCGTCATATTGACAAGAAGGGGGCAGCAGGCTACAACCTAATAGTTTAATGCTGGATGATAACAAGGATAAAGAACGTGAATAAGAAATTACCTTCTCGCGAAGTACTCGATCGCATTTGTGGCCGCGTCCACTACCTAGCGACGCAAATGATTTATCAAGCCAATATCAGAAAAGACAAAGCCAAAGGCGACCCAAAAGTTGGTGGTCATCCATCGGCCTCTACCAGTGCTCTTCACATTCTTGGCGCTCTTCACTTGGTTTCAAAAACCGGTTTTGATTTTTTCTCAAACAAGCCCCACGCCTCACCGGCTGACCACTCTTACAACTACCTTCTCGACCTGTTATTAGACGAAAATGGCGAGCCCCTTTCTACAGAGCTCAAAAACAAAGCGATGATGGGACTTCGAGCTTATCCCAGTGAAGATATGCCTTATACCTTCCAGTCCTATCATTCTACCTACGACCCCGATCACCACGGCTTTTTACCCTCTGGTACCGTTGGAATTCCACCAGTTAACGTCGGTTACATGGCCCATGCCTACCGCCTGGCTAAAGAACATGGTTATGAAGTCCCTGAAGCTCATTTTTGGGCTTTGATTGGAGACTCCGAATTTCGTGAAGGTTCTGTATTTGAAGCAACTCCTGACTTTGCCGAGAGAGAAATTGGAAATCTCACTTGGATTGTTGATTACAATCGTCAATCTCTCGATGGCCACCGTATTACTAATAAGACTATTATGGGTGGAACCGACAACGAGCGGATCGAAAGAACAATGGCAGCCAATGGCTGGGACGTCATTCAAGTTCGCCACGGTAAGAAGCGCCAGGCCCTTTTCGAGCGAAAAGGTGGAAAAGCCTTCAAAAAATGGCTCGAAGACGATCTTGAAGACTATGAATTGCAAGCTCTTCTCCTCGTTCAGGATATGAAGGAGTTGAAAAAAGGAATTACCGAGGCACACCCTGACTTAAAGGAGTTTTTAAGCGATGTCAGTGATGCCGAACTCTTTGTTGCCCTTCGCGATCTCGGTGGTAACGACATCGAAAGAATGGTTGAAGCCCTTGAAGAGTCTAAAAAGAATCCCCGTAAACCCTGTATTATCATTGCCCATACCGTGAAAGGCTGGGGTCTGAAAATGGCGGCTCAG
>JAUHWN010000155.1 GCA_030424665.1 Bdellovibrionia bacterium
TCTCCAAGATCGTGTTGGACTTCGCCCTTACTATTGAAAATCTTTGGCGCATGACCGCCTAAAAATTCTAAAATCTTTTTCAGCATGATTAATACTCCAAATTCCTTTATTGTGGTGTAACTCGTTTTCGCTGAGATGACCAATAAAAAATTAGGGGAGCCCTGCTAGAAATGAAAAATTATGCCTGTAATAATGAGGACATAGCCAACTACGTTTTCGAAGAATTGAAGCTGGGGGACGCCCAATTAGAAGAGGTTTTAGCCCATTGTGAAAAATCAGGATTACCTTCAATCGCAGTATGTCCTTCTGATGGCCGCCATCTCGAAGTGATTGCTGCGGCTAGCCACGCCCGAAGAGCGGTAGAGATAGGCACCCTTGGCGGATATTCAGGGATTTGTTTATTGAGGGGAATGGGGCGCACAGGAAAGCTCCACAGTTTTGAAATGGACCCCCATCATGCCCAGGTGGCCATCGAAAACTTTGAGCGCTGTGGCTATAAGGAGCAGGCAGAAGTTCATATCGGTCCGGCCCTTGAAAACCTAGACTCCATTAAGTCCCAAGGTCCCTTTGATTTAGTCTTTATCGATGCCGACAAATTGAATTACCCCAATTATTTAAAGTGGGCGATTGATAATTTAAAAGTGGGGGGCATGATCATTGGCGACAACACATTTGCCTTCGGAAATATTCAAAAAAATTCTGTTGCCGACGAAGCTCTTCAGGCCCAAGTGACAGCTCTCAGGCAATTCAATCGCGAACTCAGTCAATCGAATCGCTTTGCCACCACCATTCTTCCAACGGGAGAAGGTATGACTATCGCAGTAAAAACCCGTTAAAGTTGAGTGAGGAACTGAGTCTTAATAACAATCGAGAGTATCCACAACTTCGGTTGAATTTTCGACGCGTTCAATAGAGATTTTCACCTTCTTTGTCCACCGATTAAAGCCAATAACTCGGGCAACTTCACCGGTATAGGAGTCAAGGTGAGTTTTGCCGAGTACTCCATGGTGAGTCCCCCCAACACTCGTTTGTTTAATAAGCTGCTTGCACAAGCCCAGATCCGCCTGTCCGGAAACTCCTACGATGATGGGATAACCTTCGATCCGAGGACTTTTGTAAACTTCAACTGTGCCCCGGCTACCTGCGGGCAGTTTCGATGTGTCTTGAGCAAAGCTGTGATAGGAGACGTTACTTGTACTCTTTACGAGTCCGACTTTATAGTGCTTTGGACCTTCAATTTGAGCTGGCTCCTCTGTAACTTTGATTCGAGAAGAAAGGTGGGTTCTTTCTTCGAGAAGTTCTGCCAGCCTCTGACGATTCAGATCTAAAACGCTAGTTGCAATTTCGGTGAGATGATTTGCATCCGCTGCGAATTCATCTTTTTGTTCTTTGATTTTAGATATTTTTTCATCAATGAGTCGGAGAAGAAGATTTTTATCTTCAAGGTTCACAATGTCTTCGACTGTTAGGCGAAATTCTTCGAGCTTTTCTTGTATATTTTTAAAAAGAGTTCGCAAGCGCCAATAGTAATTCGAAGCTTGATTGAAGATTCGATGAATTTCTTTAATTTCTTCAAACTGAAGGCTTTCAGATTGTTTCAATCTTTCTAATTTACCCCAGGCATTGAAGAAATCGTCATCGTTGAGCATGGACTGAAAAATGATTTCTTGGTAACTGAGAGAAAATTGATTGAGAGTAATTTGTATGAGTCTTTTTAATTCTTCGGGATCCTCTTTTACCCGTTCATAGTTGGCTAAAAAACTTTCTCGATTAAATTTGTATTCAGTAGGGGTGCCGAGTTGAGTAGGATCCATCAGTGAATTCTCTTCACCCATTGAGCCGGGCAAAGTGACTAGGTTCCCTCTATTGAGCTTTTCTTCGAGAAGTCTTGCTCGACCTTGAATTCTTTTGTCGGCTACCCTTCTTCTAGCAGGAGCTGCGATGGCCCAATTAAAGGCAGAGTGTTTATGGAAGTATTGAAAGATTGCTAAACTTCCAGCGCCAAGACCTGGGAATACAAAGAAATCCACGGCGGTTGTAAGAATGGAAAAGGCGACATTGTAGGTGGCTACTTCTGATCCATTCCCCATATTCCGTGCATAATATCCGGACCATCTATAAGCGGGCTCATGAAAATCAGATGCGTTCTCTGGAGTTAAAGGTATATTGATGTATTTACCTGCAGATTCAAAGAGATATCTTCTTTCGGCAAAGGAAAGGGCTTTTTCGTCAAGTATGTCGAGCTCAAGAATATTTTGCAGGATTGCCAGGCCAATAAGAGATTTAATGGTTTCCTCTGCGCTGAAATCTTCGCCATTACTTTCTTTGGCCCGCGAAACGCCCTCTTTAAACTTTTGAAATCGCTTCCAAAGCTTTTTACTTTGAACATGTTTTAAATTATGGACTCTAGCAAACTCTCTTAAAACCCCTGAATTTTCATAGTTCAGCATTGCGCTCAACCCGGAATAAACTTCTTCTATAATAGCTAAAACAAGATCGCTTTCGAGGGTATCGCCCTTTTTATTGAGTTCACGAATTTCTTCCATTGAATTTCTACTCATGTTGGCGAGAATAAACCACGTAGAGTCTTTATTGAGAAAAAGCCCACCTTTACCAAAAAGTCCAGTGTAAGCTTCACGAGTTTGAGTGTCGAGACCGGCCAATTTCCCCTGCATCATTTGGTCCGTCCATTTGATGAATTTTTCGCGATTTTGAAAGCCTTCATGGGAAGTCTCTATGTTGACATGACTAACATCGACAGTGGCCGGAAGTAGCGGGGTTGCGCCTGAAACTGGAGCAAGTGTTCCTTGGCTAGAGTCGACAATAGCGACTTCAGTTCCAGGGGTTTCAAAAAATGACTCACAAGATCTCGTTTCCGAGAAGGCGAGTTGGCTAAAAAGTACGAGGGGTAGAATGAATCCAATGGCATAACTTAGGCGTATCTTTAGTCGTTTTTGAGGGGTAGTTTTCAAGGAATTCATTCTCTCGGCTCCAGTTTTTTTGTTCTCCATAGGAGCAAGGAGTAGACCAAAAATCCATAAATTCAGAGGTCTAAAGCTTCGGATTAGATGTTCTCAGTTCTATAAGAGAGAAATTATTCAATTATTGGCAAAAATTAATAGCCGTTTTTAGGATTGGTTTACCCATAAGGGAGTCTCATACCGCAATTTTTGATTCAGTAAGGTCCTCTTCTTAAGGGGCAGAAGACCAATCGGTGAGATTGCGCTCAAGATCCAGTCGGATGTCATACTCACTATCGAGAAAAGGTTCACCGGAATCCAGTAGTGAGTTTTGGTTGATATCGATAAAACCACATGCTGTGTAGTTGCCATCATCCACTTCAGTGGCAGGGTCGCCGTTATTGTCAACGAAATTTTCGATACGTCCGTAGGCCACTGTTCCATTAAAGAGGCTTTGAGCCGAGCCGCTGTATTCAAATGTTTGAGAAAAGTCCCCTCCGACTAGATTTGTAATCATCTGTTCACAACTTTGTGATGGAGCCAAAATTAGTCCGAGGCGCATGGTACGGCTTTGCGCTGAGGCATTACAACTGGCAACTGTTCCTGAATCACACTCGTAGTCGAGAGAGTTTAAACTTAAACTTTGTGGCGTTCCGGAGGTGTTGCCACATCCAGGTAGTAAGACGGACGCGACGACAAAGGTGAAGAACATCATTGAATTAAGAATTCCAATTGTCTGTAACATAAAACTTTATCGGCATATTCGGCATTCGCCTTTTGTAGAACCCTATTGACCAAGTTTGGTTAGCAGCTTTACAGACGTAAAGAAGATGACCTCATCGTCTCAAAATAAGACGCCCAAAAGTGGTTGCAATCGATTTGATGATTTTAGGGTTGGAATGAACCCTGCATTTTCTTTTACCTAGGGATTTATACAGGGGGAAAATGAATGCGTACTATCTTCGTTCTTCTGGCAGGTCTGTCAATTGGCCTTTTTCAAAATTGTGATTCATTTAAAGGGAAAAGCCCTGACAATAATAGTAGTCAGAGCTCCTTTTCTCAAAACTTATTTTTGCGTGGAGATATTGAGTCGCTTAATGACTTGGATGTTTTTAATTTATCTGTACCTGCAGGAAATGAACAGAATCATTTGAAAGCTGAGTCTGCCTATAGTGGCAATTTCGGACTCCATCTCAATAACGTTTGGTTTACGCTTAATCCTCAAGATTTACCTCCACTGGAGGTGGGGAGCACGTATCAGGTTTCTTTTTATGCTAGACGTCTCGCTATTGGAAGTAGAGAGACAGGTATGTACATCTATCACTATGATACCTCCTCAAGTAATTCTGGGGTGGGAGACAGTGTCAGTTTGATGATTGGTGAAAGTTCTGACTGGGAGTACTATTCAGCGAGTTTTGTAGCAAAAGGGCCTGATCTCTACATAGAGTTTTGGATTAACGAAGGATCTGGTAACTCTGTAGATCTTGACCAAATTGAAATCAGAAAAATGAATTAGTTTACCGCTCCAATTAAAAAAGCCCAACTGAATCGGCTGGGCTTTTTAAAAATTAGCGAGTGACGTCTTGTTTAATTAACGAATTAATTATCGACCGTGTCCGCCGTTGAAAGGACGTCCGGGACGACCAGGTCTGCCAGGAGCAGGGCCAGGGCGACCAGGATTTGGCTGAACGGCACCCATTCTGTGCTGACGAACAGATACTGTGTATTTACCTCGGGGGCCAATCAAACCGCTTACGGCTTCGATTACGATGTTTTGAATACCACGGTTAGCCACCTGAGCGATTTTTACTTCACCATCGGCAAGCATGCCTTCGAGCTCAGTGAGCTCTCGTCTTTGACCGTTTTTGAAAACAACGTAAGCGTTATCAACAAGGATGAAGTTGCGATCACCTTTAATGCGAATCTGCGAAACAACAACGTTTCCTTTAGGCTGATAGGCGTCTCTTTCAATAAAGAACTTCTCAACGGTCGTTCCGCCAAGCTGAACAATTTCACCACGGCCTACTTGAGGTGGTTGTGGGCGAGGTGGAGGAGTTGGGCGCGCGCGCATGTGGTTTACTGTAACTACGATACGACGAAGCTTGTGAAAGCCTTCGAAATCGAGCTGCCAGGCTTGTCCTACAGAAAAACCAGGACGACGAGGAGTTAAATCAACGCGATCCCAAGTACGTGGACCGTTTTTGTTAAAATCACCAGCGGCAACAAATTCTTTTTCAACAAGTCTTTGTCCAGAATAGAGAGCAACAGAACCACGACCGGCGCGAGTTTTAGAAACAACTCGAACATTGATGAGTTGATCATTGTCTAAACCGCGAAGGCCATATCTTCTAATAAGCTCTCTTTTAAGAAAGATCGTCTTGGCACCAACACGAGGACCCGCTTGAATGAGCTGATCACCCATATCCAGAGTGTACTCTTGTTGGAAAGCACTGGCTAAAGAAGATAAGCCGAGCACAGTTGCGAAAACTAGCATTGAACTAATAAGTTTTTTCATTACATTTCCCCTATGAAATATTCCTAACCCGTATAGATGTAATCTACAGAAGCTCTTAATAGCTAAAGTTGTGCCAACTTCAAATCAAATAAATTAAGTTTGGGAAAATTATCAGTAACTTTTTGACCCCAATCCAAAATTTCGTGGGTTAGATGGTTACCTTTTTTCTACTGCAATGAGTTAAAAAGTAGCCGGTGCTGGGGGGCAGCACCGGCTCGGGGTTGGGGAGGGGTTGGGTACTATGTCGTACTTAGCTGCACGTAATCTTATTCGTACAAAGTTCTATAAAGAAAACTCCAGGGTCTTCTCCGAGAACTTTGTTATTGTTCTTATTCTTGTAAATAGCCTGTCGAACCTGAAAGCACTTATTGGCTGTTCTTCGAAAAGCTTGATCGTAGTCTTTGCCACGAAATTGAATCAGTCCAGTGTCCTGAGCCTGATATTTACAAACGACCCAGGATTCTGGGCTTTGATTCGAAGTTTTTACCTGAGCCTTACTTAAGGCAGCCTTTGCGGCTAATTCCTCGGCCTGACTGCTCAGTTCTGCTGAGCCTTGAGTAAATTGGCTTTGATCCTGCGGGGTGATGCCAAGGCTTGAAGTAATGATTAATGCGAGAGCCAGATAAAGGAAGCTGCTCTTAAAACTCGTCATAGTCTGTGGTTCAAAGATTTTCTTTTTCATATTTATAGAGAAGAGCAAACCGTAAACCAATGTGGCATTTTTGGGACAAGTTTGTATCTATCTAAAATAACAAAGGAATGTACTTATTTTGGGCCTCGTGCTGAGTGGGCTCAGATGCAAATGAAAGGGGTCAGACTTTTCTCGGCAGGGGAATGTTTAGTAGTTAAACAGTTTTGCTCTGTTCTTTTTGCAACTGGAACCCTCTTTTTAAGCCGATTTTGGCACAACTTAAGAATTCTTTTGCCGAATTTCTCACCTTAAAAAATGAATCAAATCGAGTATTTAGAAGATTCACTGGTGTGCAGATTCTACTTTTCTAAGGATTCCCGCACGCTTAGTTTCCGGTTTTGGCTTTCGTCTTGCTCTATAGGTTCAGTGAGTGACAAGTGATACTTTTAACGAGGATTTATGATGGCAGAAATCGATAACATTAAAGAAAAGCGCATTGAAATGTTGCGCATCATCCGCAAGAAAAACAAACACATCCAAATTACAGATATGAAGATGATCTCCAATATTAAAAATTGGATGGCTGGGCGTTCATGTCCAAGCTGGGATCAATTCGTAGATTACTGCAAGATCTATAATATAGATCTTAAGGCTTCGCTGCTGTTCATCGGTTACAGACCAGATGATTTAAGCTATGAAGGATTTGTTGGTTTTCTTCTGAAAGACTTCTCAAGACAAAATCTTGAAGAGATTCTTGGTCTTTCGGCAAGTTCTATTAGTAAGATCTTATCTTATCAGGTGAAGTTAAACCTCGATAAAATTATGCTTCTTATGACACACACAACACGACCTTTCTCTTTGGCTCTTTCTCGTATTATCGGAACTAAGTTCGCACTGAGAACCGATTCCCTTGAGTTGGAAGCTAAATATAGACTCATCGAGCAAAAAATGATCTCAAGACCTTGGGTTCATACTTTGATTTCAGGTGCCAGTGTATTTTCTAAAGAGAATAAAACTGATGCAGCTCGAATTTTCGCTGATTACTTCGAGTTGGATGCCAACCTCGTAGTAACTGAAATTGATAATCTTCACCATGCCGGTATCTTAGAGCTTGGCGAGGACGGATTTTACAAGTCAGCGATGGGTCGAATCGACTTCAGTCATTTTCCTGAGTTGGGACTGGAATACGCTAACTACTTTGCTGAACACCAGATTAAAGCTCTTAATAAAAGGCGTGGAAACTTCGGAATTACAAATACTTTTGCATGCTCTAAAAAGACAGCAGTTCGAATTTATCAAAAGTATGCTGAGTTTGAAGTGTTTGCGGCCCTTGAGTCGAAGAACGATGAGAATAAAGAAGTTGTCTTTCAGCTCGACCACTTTTTCTGGTTAATGTTTAAAGACTTCGATCGTCATGCAGCTTCATCGGAACAGGCTCGACCTGTTCAGCACCAAGAAGAGTCTCACCAAGAAATTCTTCAAGCAGGCGAACAGCGCATCGATCTTCTTGCTGGAAACTCTGACCTCTCAACGGCGGTCAACCAGTAAGGTAGAAGCTTACTATTGGTAGCGCATAAGCGTTATCACCCTATCAAAACGAAATTTTACGAAGGTGAGTGAAAACTCACCTTCTTTTCATTGAGTTAGAGGGTAATTAAGATGTCATTAGCTAAAAAATATGTCTCAGCAATTATAATAATAATGAGCTTCTTAAGTTGGAATGTTGCCTCGGCCGAAGAATATAGCGTCGATTCTAGAAGGCTTTTGGAGTTTCGAACGGCACCCATCGCTTTTCTTGCGAGTTGGTTAAGTCTCGATGTTTCCTATAAACTTACCGAAAAGTGGGGAATTGGTCCCTCGGTTATATTGTACAATTCTGAAGTCTCAGAGCACGGAAACTTTCTTATGCCGACCTATAATGGAAATGCTCTTGGTGCGAATTTAACATACTACATTGATTCTTATTATAAGAATTCCATTTACCTAAATTTTAGAGGTTTGTATCAAGATTATATCTCCACTCCCCATAGTTTCAGGGATGGGAGTCATGTAGAAGTCAGAGGTTTTACAGGCCATATAGTACTAGGGCATAGCTACAGGAAAGGTCGTCTCAGTATTTTGACGGGGCTTGGTGTGCAACATAATCGTTTTTCAAGTGAGACAATAAACCCTACAGAAGCCGCTGTTGATATCTTTAGCAATACAGTCACGACTTCTCCCTATCTAGAATTTAAGCTGGGTGTTGAAATATAAAAAGGCGACTAAAAAAATAGCTGGGCCCTGAGACCCAGCTGAGTGTTGAAGGAAGTGCGAGAAGGTTTTAACGAAGGTTCTTCAGTTAATCTCTTCTCTGTTATGGATGGCTGGTTAGACCATCCGGGTGTTCTAAAATTATTTCTTTTTAATAGGATCGCCAGAAGCTTTATTGCCGAGAAGAGTGTTCTCGTTTTCTTTGCGATCGTCAGTGAAGTCAACAGTGGCGCGAACTCCAAATTGAGCACCATCTTCGCGGCCATCTTCGTACATATTGTAACGAACTTCAGGTCCAATCGTGAGATGATCCGTTAATTTCAAGTTGTAGCCAAGTCCGATAGAATGGAAAGCACTGTCGATGTAATTGTATTCGACAACAGCTTGTCCAGGTCCGATATTTCGACCGGCACCAAGAGTGACAGCAAAGTCAGCATCTGGATAATCGGCGTGGTTCACCATTCCGATCCCTTCAACATAAGCGACCCAAGTTCCGTCGTCATAGACAGCACCAACTGAAACCGTGTGCTCATCTTCGCCACCTGCGCCAGCACCTCCACGATACTTGTATGAGGCAGAAGCCTTAACAACTTCGGAGAGCTGTTTATTCACACGAACTGACATTCCCTCGATATCACCGATTTCAAGATCGTCACGACCTGTTTCGAATACTGAAACTTCTGCCGAATCGATGAGCCCAAAAAAGTTATATCCGAGCTTCATAGTTAAGCCGAAAACACCTTTTTCACGAATGATGTTTTTTGTTCCATCTTCGTCAAAAGGCATTAATGTTTTTTGTAGTCCCACAGGGATTTCCTGTTTACCGACAACGAATGCCACAGGTTGACCTGCAACATTTCGGATTTCAACATAAGCTTCTTCTATAAAAGAATCTAAATCGAAAGTAGAACTGACATCAGTACCGCTCGTACGAAGTGCTCTTTCGAGTTCAGTCTTTAAGACAAACTTAATGTTTTTGGTGATTTGAGCCGTCATAATAACTTCGACATCCGAAGTACTGAGACTTTCCTTAAGATCTCCGCTAGAGTCCTCGGCCCATTTGGCGTCAGCACTTCCGCGTGCTTCGACTGTAAGCCAGCTTGTGTCCATATCAGCCTGAGCCGAAAGTGTGCACGCAAGCACTGATGATGCCACCATCGATTTGATGAGACGTAACTTTACCATTAACAACCTCCCGTAGAATTGTTGAGTTTGGGCAGGTCCCCCTACCTTTGTTAATTTTGCTAAGTGAAGTCACTATTGTTGTGACCCCTTCCCCCCTTAACTTTTCGAGACTTTTACTAACAGGATTCGTACCAAAGTTTTTTAGCAGGGGTGCGTCCTGAATCCTTTTCAAAGGTCATCGCGTTAAGAATATGAATTTAGGAGGGGAGCGCTAGAATTTTTCTTTTTCTCTGTAGACCCGGATAATTTTATTTTTACGGGGTTTCAATGGGAGGGACCAAAAGTGACACTTTAAAAAGCATGATGCCAACGATAATCAAGAAATGCGGCGCGTTTTTTTCTACCCTTGATGTCTGTACCTTTACCTCTTTTTAGATTAAGTTTGCTTCATGTCCATTCAAGATAAACAGAGCCAACTCGTTGAAGAATTTTCACATCTCAAAACCTGGGAAGATCGTTATAAGCGCATCATAGAGATGGGGAAAGATTTAGAGAAACTCCCTGAAGAATTCTATGACGAGAAATTTAAAGTCAA
>JAUHWN010000156.1 GCA_030424665.1 Bdellovibrionia bacterium
AGTCTCAACTTGAAACACAAACTTCGGCCCCACGGCCCAGATAACTTAGGAGAACAAAATGAAAAAAATTATCCTCGCTACAATCATGATGGTATTCGCTCAAACAGCTGGCGCATCTAGCTACTACATTGAATGCACAACTGCAGATGGCAGCATCACTAATCTCACAGGGCATGCCTGGGAAACCCAAGTGCGCTACAAGGATTGGAAAACAGGAAAGAGATATGTCGCTGATCTTCCAGAAGCCGAATTAGAAATCATTGAGACCCTCGGAGATTTAGAAAGTACGTCGAACCAAGGTCAGTGTGATAAAGAAATCAATTCAAGCTGGGGATCGGCATCTCGAACATACGTAATTAAAGCAAAGTTGAATCTACCCAAAAATGCCAGCGACCGAGTTAAGGAAGTCGTGGGGACTCAAGCCAAATTCTTCATTTGTGAAGAAAGCACGAGCTGGCAGAGCCACTGTGAGTAATATTTACAGAGAAATTGAGTAGATTATGGGGTTTGCGAAAGTGAACCCTTTTTTTGTGCCCTCAACGGCACTATTTTAAACTCCCTACAGGGTTTTAAATACTACTTAACCCGTAAAGCCCACCTATGCTATGCCTCGAGCACGATAAAGAGGAGACGTCTTTTGAAACTAAATGCGGTACTTATTATTTTAGCGGGTTTCTTTCTCGTTTCTTGTTCACCAAATACTAGCTCTAAGCCCGAAGCTCCTCTAACTCCAATTACACCCTCAAGTCCAACCACCACTGAAACCAATCCAGAAGTGGCTGGCAAGCAGGGTCCTTCTGTTTTAGTGGGCCGCCCAGTTGATGCCGCTACCATGGGCGATTGGGACTCTTTTGGTGATCCTGTAATGCCTCCAGAACCTATTGAAATTTCTGGGACCTACGAATGTTCAGCTTTTCTTCAGGATCAAATCCGAAGAAGTGGAAAAGTCTGTGAAAATTGTGAAGACTACGATTACCGACTCTATCGTTTGTACACATTCGAAGTCAGCGAAAGTAAAAAAGAATTTAATTTCGAAAATATCAAATATCAGAAAATCGCTTATTTTGGTCTTTACGCTGACCTCGAGCATCCGCAACTGGAAGTTGAAGAGGATTTAAAATTGGAAACACCACAAATTGAGCTTCGCTTTAATCTGACTCAAGACTACAGCCAAGAAAATGCCCCGCTGGTCCTTAATGTGAATTCAAAAATTGGCCAAGGTTTTGCGGATAAGATTGTTTACAGATACGATAATCACCAGTTGTCGCGAGATTACGGTGGTAGCTTCAATGCTTCGATCTCGGCACGGAATAAAGATGAGGCCAATAAAGCCGATGTCCCGCAACTTCTCCTCGATGTACAGTGTTCAAAAAAGTAAAGTAAAATGATATTTGACATCGACTTACTTTTTAAATAATTTGGCTTCGAGCTTTGGTGAAGCTTAAGGATTTCTTTCCTAACAAATAAATACTCCTTGGGAGAAGGCTGTCTCTCAATTTCCTCAGGGAAAGGAGTATTTATGTAATTTCATGTCACTAATCTATTTTATTCTTTTTAAAAAACATAAATTCTAATTTTAGGATAGAAATATGAAATTTAAGAATTTCGACAAAAGAGGGTACCCGACCGTTACTGCGAAAACTGGTTATGGAGAATGGGCTGAAACTTATGAATCGACTGTACCTGATCTATTGGATTTAAAAATTTTTGATTCACTGAAGTCAGTAAATTGGAGCGAGTCACAAAAATGTCTTGATTTAGCCTGTGGCACGGGGCGAATCGGTCAATTTTTGCAAAATGAAGGTCTACAGAACATCGATGGCCTTGACCTCACTCCTGAGATGCTAGCTTTAGCTAGGACAAAAAATATATACAAAAAACTTATCCTTGGAAGCGTCGAGGAAACGAACCTGCCGGCCAATGAATACGATCTCATTACAATGAGTCTCGTTGACGAACATTTAAATAACCTCACGAAAATTTATCATGAGGCTGCAAGACTTTCGCAGAAAGAGGCAACTTTTGTTGTTGTTGGCATTCATCCATTTTTTTTGATGAACGGTATGCCGACCCATTATGACGATAAAGATGGAAACCCGAAGGCAATTGATACCCACATCCACCTACCAAGTCACCACTTTACCTCTGCGACGTCCAGCGGATGGAAACTGATTGAATTTGTTGAAGGAGTCATCGATGAGGACTGGGTACAACTAAAACCAAAGTGGGAAAAACATAGAGACTGTCCAATTAATTTCGGCTACGTCTGGAAAACTTGACGAATAGAAAAATCAATCTTAGGGGAACTCTAACCTCGATCCCGTTTAGACAATCACTCCAATTTCACCCGCACGCTGTAGTCAGGATACGCGAAAGGCCTTGAGAATTAGAGATAATCGAGGGCCATAGGACCCTCGATAAAGATATTCTAATGAGAGGCTTGATTGAAGGAATCGGAATTCGATTCACTCTTTGAATGCTCAACCATGCCAGCTGATTGACTCAAACTTTTTAGAGTCTCTTTAGGTATATCTAAAGTTCTAATTGGGAAGGGAATATTGAATCCGGCATCTTCAAGGGCCGTCTTTGCCCTAAGGTAGCAATCGCTACGAATTTGGTAGAAACTTCCGCCGGGATACTTAAACCAAACAATTCCAATCAAGTTTACTGAACTACCACCCAATTCTTTAATGTATGTCTGGGGCTCATCATCTTGGGAGACCTCTTCAACTTCAGTTAACGCTTTTTTGAAAATAGACAATGCCTCAGACAGATTGTCTTCATATCCGACACCAATCTCTAGTACGAGACGACGTTTTCCTGTTTTGGAGTAGTTTGTAAATTTATTAGCAGTGAGTTCTTTGTTTGGAACAAAGACTTCTTGGCCATCGAAGTTTTCAACAATCGTTTCTCGCAGCGAAACTTCTTTAACGGTTCCGAGTACGCCATCGACATCAACCACATCTCCAATGCGAATAGGCGATCTAAACGCGATTAAAACACCCGACATGAAGTTGGCCGCAAGGTCCTGAAATGCAAAACCGAGAGCCAATCCAATGACTCCGACTCCTGCGAGCAACGAGAAAACCGTTTTTTGTAAATCTAAAACGGCCAGGGCTAGTACTACTCCAATACACAATACTAAAACTCGTATAACTGTAGAAAAAAGATTTGAAAGGCTTTTATTGAGATCCGTTTTTGCGATACTTTTGTGGAGTCTTCGACCAATCCACGCGCCAAGAAATGCAAAAACAGCTACTACGAGAACGGCAATAAAGATATTGGGGAGCATGACTATAGAGCTTTCAAGCCACCCGAGGAGTTTGTCGGCAATCTTATTAATACTTTGTGATACGTTACTTAATTCCATGAAGAGATGATGGACTTTTTTTGAATAAAATGCTGATTATTTTTGTCTTTATTCTGTGTAAAAATTTAAAAATATCCCTGTATACCCTCGTAGCTTGGATCAGATTATCGTAAAAATGAGCTATGTTCGTTGTTGGTTGAATTTATCAATAAGGGAGTACGATTATTGCTAATAGTACTCCCTCATTAGTCAAATACTCCATCAGAAAAAATGATTAATATTTTAACTGATTCTGCCAAAATGAGAATACGCCAAATTTTCTATTCAAAATTTTTACAAAATCCTGCACGGATAATTTTTCTAGGCCGTCTCCATGCTGCATTTTTAAGTCACCGTAAAGTTTAAACACCTTCGTAGAAAACAAGGACCCATGTCTTTTCATTAATTTGTAACCTGCTCGGTTAAATTCAGCGTGATACCAGAAGAAATTTGGACCCGCCAGCTGAACTTCACCTATTTTATTTCCGGAAGTTAAGAGATTGAATGCTTCCAACGATCGGTAAAAGGGATCTATATTTTTTCTAGCAAACGAAAACATTTTATTCCAATTTTCGAGTATAAATGAACTACTTCTTTTCATCATTTCTTGACCGATAAATGTGTAGAACATCTCTCTAAACCATCTATGGCTATCTGTCTCGTATAGTCCTCCGCAAGCGCCAAAATAGTGCCCCAATTCATGGTAGGGAATCGTCTTTACGAAAGAAATAACAGCGTCTTCAAAACTCATTTGATTTCGCCTTAAAAACAACCTCATTTTGAAGTCCATATTCTTTTTCAATGACATAAGCAACTGATAGAAAGCACCTTTGTGGTCGACAGGATAAAAGAGTACGTGTTTTTCCTTACCTGAAATGAAGGGCATTCCGTAAAGCTTTCCTACCTTATTGCTTAATTCGAGACGAATCCAATCTTGACTATCGATAATTGCCAATACAATTTCAGGTGGATTAACTTGTAATTTATCTGAATAATCTTTATGTGCATCTGCTATTAGCTTAGATAACCAGTTAGCCTGTACCTCTGATTGTCCCCTATAATAAGTTGCAATTCCGTTAATATTTTTGAAGTTTAACTCGTTGGCAGAATAGGCTTTCAATGCATCAAAAAGTGAATCGTCTCTCGTTCCGGTTTCAACAGAGCACTCTTTCGAAGTACAAATCGCACTACTTAGTAAGCATAACAACGCTATCGATAGGTTTCTATAAATGTAGTTCATTACATCCTCCTGATTTTCTTAATTGTTAAATTGAAAAATAAAGAGGTGAGCAGGTCAATTGACAGCAGTGTCTTCTTTTCACTAACCGTTCGCAAAAATGGCGAACAGTTAGTGAAAGTCTATTATTACTCCCTGGTCAAAGGTACGAAAGAACCTTGAATCATATACACGTGATCTTTTTTAACAGACTTTTGTTCAAACTCCGTTATCAACTCACATAAGGACGACTTAATTCTTCTTTTAAACTCGGGTAACAAACTCGAATCAATCGCATTCAAAAAAACATCATGGAACTGTGAAACTGAACTTTTCTGCAGATAGGATTTCCTTACTTCGTCCAAGGCCTGCCCCACGAATTTGTGTCTAATACTTCCCGGAAGATCTTCAGTATCAACAGTTAAAAAATCATCGATATTTAGAGTCCATGTTTTTGATTCGTCAATCCACTGTAAAAAACCCAGACTAGCTAATTTCTCGATGCCTGTGAGGGTAAATTCCCTTGAAAAATCGACCTTCTGTACTAGCCATTCGGTTGATACAGATTTTTTTCCCGAAGTTTCTATAGCCAATAGAATTGTCAGCACTAAAAAATTCTCTAAGTATTCAGACTGCTCTACTGGCACTTCATACATTCGATCTGTTTCTCTTGCACTATTCGTATATTTTTCGATTTCGCGATTATCGAGTCCTAATTTTAAACAGATAGATTCTATCCTCGAAGCAGACAATGATTTGTTGCCACTGAGGTAGTCAGTTAATGTTGAAGGAGCTAAGCCACAGTCTCGACTGAAAGATCTCTTTGAATACATTGGGTTTTTTAGGTGTCTCTTCTCGTATTCTTCCCGTAAATACTTTCTAAAGTCTTTTATGTAAAATTGATTTCCCATAATCGATATTTCATATCATCAACTATCGAAAACTAACAAAACTTAATTTCGATGAAACGAGCTAGATGAGGCGTGAATATCGAGGGTGCCGGGAGCGCATATAAAATACGTGACCAATTCTTTTAGACCCGAGTCATTTGAAAATAGAGAGATCGAAAGCCGAAAGGAGTGTAGATCGCTACATGACTGAGGCTGAGATCTTTCTAGTTTTTAAATTACGAAGGGGATAAAAGAATTGGTAGGGAATGCCGGATTCGAACCGACGACATCCACCTTGTAAGGGTGGCGCTCTACCAACTGAGCTAATTCCCTACGGAAAGATCAGATTTATACACAAGTATAGGACCTTTGTCGAGAGCTTTTTAAATACTCTAAATACCTGAAATTAGACATAAAAAAAGCCTCGCTTGCGGCGAGGCTCTTTATTCATCAGAAGATCTTTATTGTTCTTCTGGAAAGGCCAGTGGAATATCTGAAACCTTCTTCAGAATGAAATGAAGATCTTCGTTGGCGTTATCGCCGAAGAATTTGATGGTAATAACCGTTGCGACGTCCGTTACCCCATGTCGCTCATACTCATATGCACGAACAATAGATAGGTAATTGGCTTCTGAATCTTTCATATTCATGATGACCCGAAGGACTCGATCATGGGACGAGAAAAACCCTCCACCAGAGGCCATTAGGTCCATACTCACAGGGTTGAATTGTGACATCTGAACATGGTGGCTTCCCGTTTCGTTAGCATCTACAACTTTGATGTTATAATAGAATTCGTTGAGTCCATCTTGAGCAACCCAGACACCATCAATTGAATCCCAAGGAAAAGGAATTTCTGTTCCCCAAGGAAATGGTACATCGCCACCAGTTAAATTATTAAACTGTTGGGCATGAGTCGTTCCGCTCATAAAAAATACAACTAGAAATAAACTTAAAATCTTTAAAACTCGACTCATCAAATTCCCCTCTCTATTGATGATGTTTCGTTTTGCAATAAGATAGATGTGTTCTTATTCAAATAATAACCATTTTTGGCTCTGAATATGTATTTCGGTTTGTCATATTCAGGCTCAATTAATTTGCGCAAGCGTTTGATGGTTACGTATATTTTATTGTCATGGACGGCTGGATTGTATTCTTGCCGCCAAACTTCACGAACGAGCTCTTCTTTCGAATAAACCTGTCCGGGATGTCTTATAAATAGCCTCAACATATCCATAAGGATAAATTGATTTTTGAAATCGACCTTACCTTTTTTCTTCTCAACGATTGAGTTGGTAGAAGAATCGAAAACAATATCATAGTTATCTTTTTCAGTTACGCCTAACTCTTTGAGTTGGGTGTCGACTTGCTCTGACAACCAAATTAAATTTTCTGGGTCGATAGATTTTTTAGCGAGCTCTAGATACATGGTCGCGAGATTCACTTCACCTGATTCTTTGTAGAGCTTCCCTAAACAGAAGAGTAAAAAGAAATATTGGTACATATTTTTATTTACTCTTAAGGTGTCATAGCATTCCCACAAAATATCGAGAGCCTGATCAAACTTCTTCATCTTTCGCAAAATATTGGCATTCAATATCTGACTCGAAAGTCGAAGCTCTTGCAATGGAAGAACTTGGAAGAAAACTTGTAAATTATAAATCTCTTTTAGGGCCTCTTGAAGCTTATCGAGATTATAATAGGTAATTGCAATTCCGTTTATTGCAAAACAGATATCTTTCTTATCGTCTTCTGAAAGTGCAATCGCTAAAGACTTTTGAAAATACTCGAGAGCAACGTCATAATCCTGGTTGTAGGACGAACAAATCCCTAAGGTGTAGTAGGTCTTGGCATTAAGCTCAAAGCCTTCTTCGACCACGAGCTTTTGCAAGCTCTCTTTTGCTTCGGTAATTTTTTCGAACTGTTTGGTTTCGGCATAATTTCGGAGAAGCATATTGTGGCAATCAAGATAGCGATCAAAATTTTGATTCTTGAAAAATAAATCACGAGCCATTTCTAATTTATTAATGGCTATCAACAAATCCCCTCGGTCGCAGTAAAGCTTTCCGAGTTCAAAAAGTGATTCATTATGTTCAACAGTTTTATCCACAAGGCCCTCAGATCTTAAAAAATCTGTTATACCAATGACTAGTTTTTGCAAATGGCCCATAGGTGGTCAACAGGATTGTGAAAATGAGTCTACATGTTATCTTTCAAGGCTTTCTAGCCCACTTGAGCTTCCAAAAAATGTAGCAATTTCGCGGTTAAAAATGAGTATTTTTACCCTTATTGACGCCTCGCGGCTTTCTCTTTAGTGGCGTCCTTCATCGTGCAAGTGAACCTCAAATCCATGGCCGTCAGGACCGATCCGAAAAACTAGAGGGTTGTAAAGAGTCAGATACTTGAGAGCCGAATGTTCTGAGTCAGGCCGTGAGTTCACCCAATCCTGTGGTTCGCCTTTAATTGCAAAGAGATTTGATAGTTTGGCTTCGGCAGAATTTGAAAATTGGAGCATGTCCCTTTCGATGGTTTTTTTCAAATCGTCATTACCTTGCAACCTCAGGTAATTAAATTCCAATTCTTGACCGAAGACATAGTCCCAGTCCGAGTGACCCAATCGAGCCTTGCCGTTAGGAACACTGCCGAAGAAAACAAGTTCTATGTCGCCAGAAAAACCAAGCTCATCAGTGAAACTCTCGTAAATTTCACTAAATGCATTCGCCACTTCAAGGGCACTATATTCAATTTTAGATAAACCCAAGTCCCTTCGCAGACTTCGATAGAACCTGTCGACTGCCTGGATCTGTCGAGAAAAACTAGCACCATTGACTTCTTCGGCCAATTCCATATACCGGCTTTTTCTTACCATGAAGTAAACTTTCTCGTTCGTTCGGCGAGTCAGCTTATGCTCAAACTTATCCTCATCATCTAATTCAACCGGCGTAACATGTAGACGTGAATACTCAATACTCGACCCAAATAGCAACTCTCTTACCGAAAGTTCCGATTCTAAGATCATGCGACTTTGATCGTTGCTAAATGGCTTCATGGGGTTGTAATTGGGATCTTCGACGAGTTGATTTATCATTTGCACATATTGCTGATCTTTGGCCGCTATGAGGAATTCACATCGACTGGTGGTCGATTTCGCTCCCTGGGCTATTGTTACGATCGAGAGCGTCCACAGAACTATAGTGACTGTTAGAAATCGAGATAATCTCAGCATATGAAATCCATAAGCATTCCCCATACCGGTAAACTAAGTATTTTTTACTAGTTAGACTTAGAACTGAGTCACTACCCCACTCTCAAGTTCAACCTAGTGCTTAACAAGAATGAAATAGAGTTTAAAAGGGGGCCATAAAAAAGACCCAATTTTCAGGGAACGAAAATTGGGTCAGTGTAGGTATTTATTTCAGGGGAGTTATTCTGCCCTTAAGCTTTGGCAGCCTACTGAAGTTGCTGATAAGAATGACCAGTATACTGAGCTTTCAACCCTAAAGTAGCATCCCTTCGTGCCTTGAATAGCTCTTTGGCGTTTTTAATATCAAGGGCATTCACGAGAACTTGATCTACATGATCAACCAAAACTATTTTAAGATCCTGAAGAACTTCTTTTGGAATATCCCTTAGGTCTTTTTCATTTTCTTTCGGACAAATGATCTCTTTGATTCCACCACGATGGGCTGAGATAATTTTCTCTTTCAAACCACCAATAGGTAAGACTCGACCACGAAGAGTAATTTCTCCGGTCATAGCCACAATCCTTTTCACAGGAGTTTTTGTGATTGCCGAAACGATACTCGTCGTAATTGCACACCCAGCCGACGGACCATCTTTAGGAATCGCCCCTTCTGGTACGTGTATATGAATGTCAATATTAGCAAAGAAGTCTTTGTCGAGGCCAAAAAGTGGTCCTCTGGATCGCACATAACTCATGGCTGCGGAACAAGACTCTTTCATGACGTCACCCAACTGGCCCGTAACCGTAAACTTACCGCGGCCAGGAACGACAGTCGCCTCAACCGCTAACAAGTCACCACCAACTTCGGTATAAGCCATACCATTAGTAAGGCCCACTTCATTATCTGCTTCAACTTTACCGTGTTTAAATTTTTGAGGACCGAGAAGCTCTTGCACTTTCTTAGGAGTAATCGAAAAGGCTTTTACTTTGCTAGCTGTCTTTTTCTTTTTCATACTGCTAACGGCCTCTGCCTTTACTATCTCTCGAGCTACTTTTCGACAAACTGTCGCAATTGTTCTTTCTAGGTTTCTAACCCCCGCCTCTTTGGTATAGAAGCGAATGATCTCTTTGATTCCTCCGTCGGTAAAGGTCACTTTGTAATCTTGTAAACCGTGACGTTTTACTTGCTTGGGTATCAGATACTTTTTCGCAATATTTAATTTTTCACTTTCAATGTAACCCTCGAGCGAAATCACTTCCATACGATCGAGTAGTGGTCTCGGAATTGGGTAAAGAGAGTTCGCCGTTGTAAAGAAGAGAACCTTAGAGAGGTCATAATCTACTTCGAGATAATGATCATTGAATGTTGCGTTTTGTTCAGGATCGAGTACCTCAAGTAATGCT
>JAUHWN010000258.1 GCA_030424665.1 Bdellovibrionia bacterium
ACGTCGAGAACAAATACTCTCCTGGACCCGGCAGGTGAAGTTGGAAAACTCTATGGCGCGACCAATACTCCGCAAATGTTCGTCATCAATCCCGAGGGAAAGATTGCCTACATGGGCGCTATTGATGACAATTCTTCCTCGAGAGAGTCGAGTGTTAAGGGAGCGAAAAATTATGTCGCTGCAGCACTCGATGAAGGGATGGCTGGCAAATCAATTAGCGTAGCATCGACTAAACCCTATGGTTGCAGTGTTAAGTATTAAGAGTTAGGCTTAGAGTCAGGAAGTCTCTTTTTTAAAACTCAAGTGAGCTTAATAAGACTAAGTTTTTTTAGTTTCAAGTTCACTTGAGTTTTTTTTGCAATCTATCAATCGCGGCGAAAGGGAGTTCTGCCCGCAACATCTTCCATCGCTAACTCAAGTTGCTTTCTCTCGATCCCTAAGTATTTATAAATGACTTCAGCGACTTGAGGGTTTTCTAGAAGATGGTAACTCTCGGTAAGTTGAGGAAGAAATCCTCGGGAATGCTTGTGAGGACCTTGGGCACCAGCCTCGAAGAGCTCTATCTTATTCTCTATTGCCCACTCAATCATTGTATAATAACACAGTTCAAAATGAAGTTTATCATATTCAAATCGACAGCCCCAGTAACGACCAAACAGATGATCACCTCTATAAAAGGCCAATGATTGGGCAACCACCTGGTCCCCTTTGACGGCCGAAAACAACAATATATTTTCTTTCATATTTTCAAAACAAAGACTAAAGAACTTCAAATTCAAATAAGGGGCACTCATCTTCTTTGAAATCGTACTCAAGTAAAACCGATAAAAGTCCTCTGCTGACGTATTGTTCAATTCTTCACTAGGAACTCTTCGAATACTAATTCCCTGATCTCTAACTGCCTTCCTCTCGGATAGAATTTGCTTTCTTCTTTTCCTTCGGAGTTGGGATAAAAAATCTTCAAAGGTGGAGTATTTTGAATTTTTCCAATGAAACTGATAGGAGTAACGCTTCTCAAATGAGTTAGGTGCCAACATTTTTCCATCCTCTGCACTCGTAAACAAAAAATGGGCCCCAGATAATTGATGAATTTTCACATATCCCTGAATTTCAGCTATAAATTTTATTTTTTCATCGTCAGAAACATCTTGGCCCGTAAGAATTTTATGACCTGTTGCAGGAGTAAACGGAACGGCAAAAAGGAGCTTAGGATAGTATTCCAATCCTGCTTGCTCGTAGAGGTGGGCCCACTCCCAATCAAATATAAATTCACCATAGCTATGATGCTTTACGTAAGAGTAGGCGCAGATTCTAAGTTCATCTCCTTTAAAGAGACAGAAATACCGTGGTAGCCACCCCGTTTCAGGTCCTACACAGGCAGAATCTTCCAGGTTTTTTAAGAACTGGTAGCTGCTAAAAGGAAAATGGGGATCCGAAACAAGATTCCATTTCTCTTGATCAATCTCCGCAATGCTCTCATAAATCTTAACTTGCAAGCTCGCTTCTGCCTTTCCTATAATCGGACTCACCTAATGGGAGGATATATCGATGGCTTCAGATGAAGACCAGCTGGGCACAATAACAAAACCAAAGGTCGACCCTAAGATCAAAAAACCAACCTTGTTCAAGGTGATTCTCCACAATGATGACTTTACGCCCAGGGACTTTGTCATAGAAGTCCTAAAAAAGTTTTTTAACAAAAATAGCGACTCTGCATCAATGATAATGTACGCCGCCCATCGAAATGGCCATAGTTTAGTGGATGTTCTAAGCCTCGAAGTTGCGGAAATGAAAACCACAAAAGCACTCAGCTATGCACGGAAACATCTCTATCCCCTCAACATGAGTATAGAGGAAGAGTAATTCGAACTACAATTTCTGTTCGTGGTCTTGAATCCATTTGA